>JAXHUR010000011.1:40890-53500 GCA_034189505.1 Thermodesulfobacteriota bacterium
AACAAAGAGATATTCCAGGTCGCTCCCATGGCTTCAAGAAACTTCCCCAGCGCCCCGGGGCGTTCGGGAAACCAGAATCGATACAGCACCTCACGGCCGGTCTCGGGAGCGCGTCCCCCAACCATGTAGCGCACATGGGTTTTGGCAAGCTCGTTGTCGGTCAGGTCAAGATTTTCGAAACCCGCATCGCGTAAACGGCGGCCGAAACTGTGACGTTCCTTCTCGTCACGAATGGCGATACCAACGAATATGTGCGCCGCATCCCGACCGGAAAGGCGATAATTGAATTCGGTGATGTTGCGCCCCTCCACATGCTCCTGGCAGAACCGCTTGAGGGCGCCGGGCTCTTCGGGGATGGTGACGGCAAACAACGCCTCCTGCTTTTCCCCCACCAGGGTGCGTTCAGCCACATACCGCAAGCGATCGAAATTCATATTGGCTCCGGAGTTGACCGCCACCAGGGTCCGGCCGGAGAGCTTTTCACGCCGCGCGTATTTTTTCAGTCCGGCCAGGGCCAGAGCCCCGGCCGGTTCAACAATGGAACGGGTGGCCTGGTAGACACTCTTGATGGCGCTGCACAACTCATCGGTATCGACACGAACGATTTCATCGACATGGCGCCGACAGAGATCAAAGGTCTGCCTGCCGACCTCGCGCACCGCGACCCCGTCGGCAAAGATCCCTACCGAATCCAGTTTCACGCGTCGACCGGCCTCCAGCGAACGTGCCATGGCATCGCTGTCCACCGGCTCAACACCGACAATCTTCACATCGGGGCGCAGAGCCTTAAAAAACACTGCCATGCCGCCGATCAGCCCGCCACCGCCCACCGGAACGAACACGGCATCGACGCGACCGGCGCTCTGCCGCAGGATTTCATCGGCCACTGTCCCCTGACCGGCAATGACAAGTTCGTCATCAAAGGGATGAATGAACGTCATACCCGATTGTTCGATCAACTCGGCGCAGCGATCGGCCGCCTCCGAGTAATTGTCGCCATGCAGAACGATATCTGCCCCCATGGCCGCGACCGCATCGACCTTGATGCGCGGCGTGGTGGCGGGCATGACGATGGTTGCCCTGATTCCCAATTGGCGCGCCGAAAAAGCCACCCCCTGGGCATGATTTCCGGCTGAAGCGGCGATCACTCCGGCGGCGCGCTGCTCCTCGGGGAGGTTGGCGATCTTGTTGTAGGCGCCGCGCAACTTAAAGGAGAATACCGGCTGCAGATCCTCGCGCTTGAGCAGAACCCGGTTGCCGAGACCGTGTGAAAGACCGGGCGCCTCTTCGAGAGGGGTCTCGATCGCCGCCTCGTAGACACGGGAGGTCAGAATCAGTTTGACGTAACGCTGCATTTGTGAATCGCTCCATGGGGAAAACAGGCGGGCCGACAAAAAAGCATGGGGCGCCTGAGTAAATACCGAGAGAAATAAGGGAATAACACAAACCATGCTTTTTTGTCACGTGCGGGCGCTTTCCTGCGGCTTCTCAAGTACCCCGCTCTTTTTCCCGGCTCCCCGCTGGGGAAGAGACAATCTTCGGTCGGGGCGTGTATCAGGGAAACTAGCTGTCGACAAATCTGTATACAGTATTCTATAATAATTCGCGCCGGAGGTTACATGGTCGCCCGTCCCGTGGGCGGGCGCGACTTTAATACCCATGAGCAAAGGAGAGAAGACATGCCTGAATTTGTGTACCAGGAACCTTTCCCACTGAGTCAGGACCAGACCAAGTACTACAAGATCCCCGATTCCGAAAAGTACGTATCGGTCGCCGAGTTTGACGGCAAGCCGATTCTCAAAATCGATCCCGAGGCCCTGACGGTGCTAGCCAACCAGGCCATGAAGGATGTCTCTTTCCTGCTGCGTCCCGAGCACAACGAGCAGGTTGCCAAGATTCTCACTGACCCGGAAGCCTCACCCAACGATCGCGGCGTCGCCATGGCGTTTCTGCGCAACGCCGAAATCTCCGCCAATTTCGAGCTGCCCCTGTGCCAGGATACCGGCACAGCTACCGTGGTCGGCAAAAAAGGCCAGCAGGTCTGGACCGGCGTCAAGGATGAAGAATACCTCTCCAAAGGGGTTTACAAGACCTATACCGAAGAAAATCTGCGCTACTCCCAGACCGTCGCTCTGGATATGTACACAGAAAAGAATACCGGCACCAACCTGCCGGCCCAGATCGATGTCATGGCGACCGATGGAGACGCCTACAAGTTTCTGTTCATCGCCAAAGGCGGCGGCAGCGCCAACAAGACCATGCTCTACCAGGAAACCAAGGCGCTGCTGACTCCCGACAAGCTGTATAATTTTCTCGTCGAAAAGATGAAGACCCTGGGCACCGCGGCCTGCCCGCCCTACCACATTGCCTTCGTGGTGGGCGGCACCAGCGCCGATGCCGTCATGAAGACCGTGAAGCTCGCCACCGCCAAGGAACTCGACAACCTGCCGACCGAAGGCAACGAGCACGGCCAGGCCTTCCGCGACATCGAGCTGGAGGACCGCCTGCTTAAAGCGGCCCAGGATCTCGGCATCGGCGCCCAGTTCGGCGGCAAATACTTCGCACACGATGTGCGTGTCATCCGCCTGCCCCGACACGGCGCATCCTGCCCCGTCGGCATGGCCGTCTCCTGTTCGGCCGACCGCAACATCAAGGCCAAAATCACCAAGGACGGGCTTTTCGTCGAAGAGATGGACCGCAACCCCGGTCGCTTCATCCCCGAAAAATATCGCGGCAAGCACGCTCACGGCACCAAGATCGATCTCAATCGCCCGATGAAGGAGATCCTGGCGGACCTCTCCAAGCTCAAGGTCGGCGATCCGCTGCTGCTCGACGGCACTATCGTGGTCGGCCGCGACATCGCCCATTCCAAATTCAAGGAGATTCTCGATTCCGGCAAGCCGCTGCCCGAATATCTGAAGAATCATCCGATCTATTATGCCGGACCGGCCAAAACCCCCGAGGGCAAACCTTCAGGGTCATTCGGTCCCACCACCGCCGGCCGCATGGACAGCTATGTCGAGCTTCTGCAAGCCAACGGCGGATCGATGGTCATGATCGCCAAGGGCAATCGCAGCCAGCAGGTCACCGACGCCTGCAAGAAGTACGGCGGTTTCTATCTCGGCTCCATCGGCGGCCCTGCTGCGGTTCTGGCTGAGGAAAATATCAAGAAAGTCGAATGCATCGACTTTCCCGAACTCGGCATGGAAGCGGTCTGGAAGATCGAAGTCGAAGACTTCCCCGCATTCATCCTGGTGGATGACAAGGGCAATGACTTCTTCAAGCAGCTTGGTCTTTAATCCTGTCTTTTGAAGACAAAAAGCCCCGGGGCATCAAGCTCCGGGGTTTTTTTGAACGATAAACACAACAAAGGGAGAAGACCGGTGTCCGATCATCCTGCGACAAGGCCTGAAATCTCTTCTCTAAATGAAAAATTCATGCGCCGCGCCATCGCGTTGAGCATTCAGGGAATAGAAGCTGGGGATGGTGGGCCTTTCGGCGCCGTGGTTGTCAAGGACGGAAGCATCGCTGGAGAAGGATGGAATCGCGTCATCGCCACCAACGATCCCACCGCCCATGGAGAAATCGTCGCCATTCGTGACGCCTGCAGCAGGCTCAACACCTTCGAGTTGGCCGGCTGCGACATCTACACCACCGGCGAACCCTGTCCCATGTGCCTGACCGCCATCTACTGGGCGCGCATGCGGCGCATATTCTTCGGGTTCACCATTGAAGATGCAGAAAATATCGGCTTTGACGACAACTGCTTTTACCGGGAAATTAACAAGAGCAGGCAGGATAGAAGCATTCAGGCCATTCAACTTCTGAAAGACGAGGCCATGCAGGTGGCCCGGCGGTACGTGCAAATGCCCGATCGCACTTTATACTGAGGTTCCGCCGATTTCACTATTCAACAGACATGCTCGACGCACACCCAGGGCACGGTAATCCGCGCAGAACAGCTACCCGGCAACAACCCTTCCCAGAACCCGGCTGACCTCGTTAAAATCCACCGGTTTGCTGAGATAATCGTCCATGCCCGCCGCCAGAAAAGTCTCGCGATCGCCTTTCATGGCATGGGCGGTAAGTGCGACAATAGGCACGTCTCTCTTGTCATCATCACGGGCACGTATGGCGCGCGCCGTTTCCAGCCCGTCCATCTCCGGCATCTGGATATCCATCAGGATCACGTCAAAGTCATCCTCATCCAGAGCCCGGAGACAGTGATGACCGTCCATCACCGCCACCACCCGATGCCCCTGTTTTGTCAGCAGCCGCTCGATGATCATGCGGTTGACGCGCTCATCCTCGGCCACCAGGATATTCAATGAGCCGAGAAGATGCTCTTTCTCTGAATTCCGACCGACATTCTCGCGGCAGCTTTCAGCCTCGGCGACAGCCAGCGGTAGAGAAAAGGAGACCCGAGTCCCGCAACCCGGTTTGCTGTGGATATCGATATCCCCCCCCATCAGATCCACCAGCCGGCGCACGATACCCAATCCCAACCCTGAGCCGCCGTACTTACGCGCGTGAGTACCATCAACCTGAGTGAAAGGCTCAAAAAGCCCCACCAACTTATCGGTGGGAATCCCGATGCCGGTATCGGCAACTTCAAAAGCCAGCACTACCTGCACCGGCGTACCCTGCTCTAAAGATCGTTCTTCAGGTTGAACCCGTGCAGTGACCGAAACTTCTCCACGTTCGGTAAACTTGACGGCGTTGCCGACCAGGTTGAAAAGGATCTGGCGCAACCGACCTTCATCGCTGAGCACCCATGGCAGTTCAGGCTCAATTTCACAATGCAATGCAATATTTTTTGCGGCGGCATTGGCCTGAAAGATACCGGCGACCTCACGCACGACCCGCGCAGGATCGAAACATTCTCGCTCCAGATCCATCTTGCCCGCCTCGATTCGGGACAGATCGAGAATGTCGTTGAGAACCCCCATCAGGCGCTGTCCGGAGCCCAGGGCTGTCTCGACATATTCGAACTGTTCCGGCTGCAACGGAGTGCTTTCCAGATGCTGCAGCATGCCGAGAAGGCCATTGAGCGGCGTGCGGATTTCATGGCTCATGTTGGCCAGAAATTCGCTCTTGGCCCTCGTTGCCTGCTCCGCCGCGACCTTGGCCGCCAGCAGTTGTTCCTGCGCCTGTTTGCGCTCAGCGATTTCGGCGCGCAACTCCGCCGTACTCTGCCTGACTTTAATCCGCAGAGTCCTCGTCCAGACAAAGGCCGCGCCCAGTAACAAAAAAGCCGGGACGACCACCCATAAAAGAGGTTCAATTACATCGGAGAACTCGGTTCTGCGTTCTTGGTAGGGGCCGAGCCATTTGGCATAGATGCGCCGGTATTCTCCGGTTGCCTTGAGATTGGCCAGCCCTTCGGAAAAACGGCTCAGCAGCCAGTCGTTACCGTTAAGCACGCCGTAGCAATATTCGGGCGCGCGCACCGTGCGTTCGGAGACCCGCAGATTTTGCCAGCCGTACTGCGAAATCAGGTAGCGCGAGAGGATTTTGGGGACCAGCGCACAATCATGGTTTCCATTGGCCAGTTGCCGCAATGCCTCTTCCGGCGATTCAACAGCAACGATCTGATCGTCCCGCCCCAGATCAAGAAGCATCTGGTGCATAATGTCGTTTTTCTGCACAAGGATCGAAAGGTCAGACAAATCACTTAGGTTGCGGGGCACCCGCCCCCCCTCTCGAGCTACAAATGTATACCCGATCACTGCATGTGCCGGAGAAAAGTCGAAAGTATCGTCCCGTTCCGGAGAATAAAAAATCCCTTGCAGAACGTCGATTCTGTTTTCCTGGATTTCCTTCCAGATCTGCGCCCAGGGCTTCAACTCGATGCTGACGTCAAGCCCCATTTCTTTTGCGATGGCACGAGTCAATTCTACATTGTAGCCGGCGGGCCGTCCATTGGCGTCGAGATATTCAAAAGGAGGAAAATCGCTGTCACCGCCGACCACGATGCGACTGCGCTGCCGCACCCGTTCTTCGATCGGGCCGAACCATTCGGCATGCAGACGCCGGTAAGTCCCGTCGGCGATCACCAGGGCCAATCCCTCGTTAAGGATGCTCAAAAGCTCCTTGTCACCCTCCCGCACGGCAAAACTGAAGGTCTGGGTGAAATCTTTCATGGGCCCGCCGGCCAGTTTAAGATTGTCGGCGCCGATCTGGTTGATCAACTGCAGGGCGACCAGCCTCTGGGTTATCACCGCGTCATGCTGCCCCTGAGCCAGTTCCCGCAGAGCGACCTCGAAACTTTCCCGCGTGACGATATCGACCCCGGTCGTAGCGCGGCGTAAAAATTCCTCGGCGTTATCGTCCTTCATGACGGCGACCTGTCGGCCGACCAGGTCATCAACCGACTCAACGCCCTCTTCTTCCTGGCGCACCACGATCGTGCCGTGCATAGTGAGATAAGGGAAAGTAAAATCGAAGATGTCCTCCCGTTCGGGAGTCCGCCCCACCAGGGGGAGGGCCTGCACCTGAGCGTCGACCAAAGACTGCTTGACCTCGCTCCAGGGCCCGACCAGGTCGAATTGAACCTGGTAGTCCATCGCTGCCAGAGCTGCGCGCAGGAGCTGCACCGAGAAGCCGTCGGGGCGGCCGGCTGAATCGAGAACACAGAAAGGCGGGTAGTCGTATTCCGTTGCAGACAAAATCACCTTCGACTCGATCGGGAATGATCCGTTTTCTTCCGCAGCAACAGAGGATACGGCAAGAAAAAGCGCGACGCCCGCCATCACCACCGCCGCCGCGACTCTCAGCATCCCAACCGCCCGCATAGATTGCGTGTGTATTTGTAGTTGTTTCAGCATTCAATTGTCCCGCATATATTCATCATAATTGACTCTGCCCTTTTCCGAACGCGCTTCAGCCGTCACCCGGGCCAGAACCTGCTGTATCTCTTTGAAAACCACCGGCTTGCTCAGATAGGCATTCATCCCAGCCTCCAGAAAGGTCTCTCGATCCCCTTTCATGGCGTGGGCCGTCAAGGCGACAATAGGCGTGTCGCGGCGAGCGTCGGTCCTTGCCCTGATGTGACGGGTCACCTCGATGCCATCCATCTCCGGCATCTGAATATCCAGCAGAACCGCATCAAAGGAGCGTTCCTCCAGCATATTCAGGCAGGTTCGCCCGTTGGTGACACTGACCACACGGTGTCCCTGAGCGGCCAGGAAGCGTTCCAGAACCAGGCGGTTGATGCGGTCATCTTCTGCCACGAGTACATCAAGAAGTTTGATATTTGAAGTTTCTTCCGAAGACTCCGTCGCCGCATGATCTGTTTTTTTCTGGAGAACATCCTGCTCACCGGCACGGTTGACGACGCAGGTGAAGGTGACCCGGGTGCCTTGGCCGACCGCGCTTTCAATGCAGACCCGGCCGCCCATCAACTCGACGAGTCGCTGCACAATCGCCAGGCCCAGCCCCGAACCGCCGTATTTGCGGGTGTGGCTGCCGTCGGCCTGGGTGAAGGGGGTAAACAGCTCGTGGATTTTAGTCTCCTCAATGCCGATGCCAGTATCCCTGATGGCAAAACGCAGAGCAAGAGAATCCTGATGTTCAGAAGCGGGCGCAACCTCTGCGCAAATTTTAACCTCACCCTTCTCGGTAAATTTGACGGCATTGCCCACCAGGTTGAACAGCACCTGCCGCAAACGCCCCTCGTCACCGACCACAAGCGGCACATCAGAGTCGATTGTCCAGGCAAGATCAACCTGCTTTTCGCGAGCTCCGGCCTGGAAAATGCCGACAACTTCCTCGACAGTGGCCGCTGGATCGAAACATTCCCGCTCAAGCTGCAGCCGCCCCGCCTCGATGCGCGACAGGTCGAGAATGTCGTTAAGAATGCCCAGCAGACGCCGCCCGGACCCCAGTGCCGTGTCAACGCACTCGGTCTGCTCCGCATTGAGTCCCTGGCTGCGCAGATGCTGCAGACCCCCGAACAGTCCGTTGAGGGGGGTGCGGATTTCATGACTCATGTTGGCGAGAAATTCGCTTTTAGCGCGGGTGGCCTGTTCGGCCGCCTCTTTGGCGGCGCGCAGCTCCTGCTCATCACGGATGCGTTCGGAAATGTCGCGCAGCAGAACCTGTACTGCGGGCTGACCATGCCAGGTGACACCACCGGCGGATGTTTCAACGTCAACAACGGAACCATCAAAGCACCGCCAGCGTTGATGATCTGGAGAAGCCTTCTCTTTCAACTGCAGGACGCGTGCGATACGCTCACGGACCTGCTTATGCTGATCCTGTTCAATGAAATCAAAGGGGGAGCGACCGATGATGGAAGCCATATCGGCGGCGTGGAGAAGATCGCACGCGGCCTCATTGGCATACACAAAACGCCCGCCGGCATTGACCAGAATTGCGTCGGGGGATAGATCCGCCAGGGAGCGGTAGCGTTCCTCGCTCTCCTTTAACGCCTCCTGCGCCTGACGGCGGGCGCTGATTTCGCGCAGAGTCGATATGAGGAGCGTTTTGCCCTGCAGTTCCGCTCGCCGCATGTTGATTTCACTCCAGAACAGGGTACCGTCGCTGCGCCGTGATCGCCACTCAAAGCGCACTGGCTGACCTTCAGAGGCCCGTTTTATCAACGCGGCAGCATCCTGCTGAGCATATGGCGGCTGGTTTTCACTGAGTTCGGCTACTGTCATTTCACGCAGGCGTTCGGACGAATAGCCGAACATTTCCTCTGTTCGAGCATTGACGTCGAGAATCGCTCCCGTATCAATATCATGCAGAAAAATCGCATCGTCAACGCCATCGAAAATGGCGCGGAAACGAACATCACTTTCGCGCGAAGTCCGCACAGCTTTCCGCTGCTCGACGAGAGCGCGATAAACCACCCAATAAAAAAGCCCGGCTGTAAAAAGGATGAAAAACCAGCCTTTGATAGTCTGTAAACGGGCTAAATGGCGTGCATCGACAGCAATCAGCGTAAGGAGTTGATCGGAAAAGAGAATCCAGAGCAGACCGAAAATGGCATAAAGGCTCGCTGCCTTGACGGCTCGCGAACGGATTGATGCAGCGGATGTCTTGGACATGTCGCTCCCCAGAAATAGAGGGAAATATTATCGGGAAAATATTCCCGATAATATTAAGCATTTTTTGCGCCAAAGCCGACATATATGATCCAAAATAAGCGATCTTGCTCCTGATACAAGTCGGGGTATACTTGGCACAGACCTCTTTCAGATCTCACTCAAGGAGTTGTACCATGAAAGTCTGGCCCGGCCACCCCTATCCCCTCGGAGCTATTTACGACGGCTCCGGGACCAACTTTTCCCTGTTTTCGGAAATCGCCGAGCGTGTCGAGCTGTGCCTCTTTGACCCGGAAGATAAGGAAACCCGCATCGAGCTTCCGGAAGTGACCGGCTATTGCTGGCACGGTTATCTGCCGGAGGTCGAACCAGGGCAGCGCTATGGATTCCGCGTCCATGGCCCATGGAAGCCGGAGGAGGGGCACCGCTGCAATCCGACCAAGCTGCTGCTCGATCCTTATGCCAAAGCCATAGAAGGAACCATCGAATGGGATGAGGCGGTGTTCCCTTACCTGTTCGAAGAAGGGCCGGAGACTCCCAACGATCTGGACAGCGCACCCTATGTCATGCGCAGCGTCGTCCACCAGCCGCATTTCGATTGGAGCGGCGACCGCCGTCTGCAGATCCCCTGGCACGAAACCGTCATCTATGAAACCCATGTCAAGGGTTTGACCGCGCTCCACCCCGACATCCCGGAAGATATCCGCGGCACTTATGCCGGCGTGGCTCATCCGGCAACGATGGACTACCTGAAAAACCTCGGCGTCACGGCGGTGGAGCTGCTTCCCATTCACCAGTTCATTCATGACAAGCATCTGGTCGACAAAGGGTTGCGCAATTACTGGGGGTACAACTCCATCGGCTATTTCGCGCCCCACAACGAGTATGCCGCCGACCAGCGCCCCGGCGGTGTGGTGGCCGAGTTCAAACAGATGGTGCGTGCCCTTCATCAGGCCGGCATCGAAGTGATCCTCGACGTGGTCTACAACCATACCTGCGAAGGCAACCAGTTTGGACCGATGCTGTGCTTCAAGGGAATCGACAACGCTTACTACTACCGCACCATGGCCGATGATCCACGCTATTACATGGACTACACCGGCACAGGCAACAGCCTGAACATGCGCCACCCCCACGTGCTGCAGCTGCTGATGGATTCGCTGCGCTACTGGGTACTGGAGATGCACGTCGACGGATTCCGGTTCGACCTTGCATCGACCCTGGCGCGGGAGTTGCACGACGTCGACAAACTCTCGGCGTTTTTCGACCTGATCCAGCAGGACCCGGTCATCAGCCAGGTGAAGCTGATCGCCGAACCCTGGGACGTCGGCGAAGGCGGATACCAGGTCGGGAATTTCCCCCCGGTGTGGAGCGAATGGAACGGCCGCTACCGCGACTGCGTGCGCGACTTCTGGCCGGGGCGCGACGAAGCCCTGGGAGAGTTCGCCGCACGCTTCACCGGGAGTTCCGACCTGTACGAAAACACCAGTCGCCTCCCCTTCGCCTCCATTAATTTCATCACCGCGCACGATGGTTTCACGTTGCGCGACCTGGTGTCCTACAATGAAAAACATAATGAAGCCAACGGCGAGGACAATCAGGACGGCAGCGATGACAACCGCTCTTGGAACTGCGGCGCCGAAGGCCCGTCCGACGATCCAGAAATTCAGCGTGTGCGGGCACGCCAGCAGCGCAATTTTCTCGCCACCCTGCTGCTGTCGCAGGGGGTGCCGATGCTGCTGGGGGGTGATGAGATAGGCCGCACCCAACGAGGCAACAACAACGCTTACTGTCAGGACAATGAGATCTCCTGGTTCGACTGGCAACAGATCGACGAAGATCTGCTTCAGTTCTGCCGGGACCTGATCTCTTTTCGCGCCCACCACCCGGTATTCCGGCGGCGGCGCTGGTTCCAGGGGCGGGAGATTCACGGCGCCGAGGTCACCGACATCGCCTGGTTCACCCTCGAAGGCGAGCAGATGGATGAGGAAAACTGGGGCGAAGGCTATGCCAAGACTTTGGGAGTCTACCTCAACGGCAAGGCTATTCCCAACCCGAACCCCAAAGGAGAGCCGGTCACAGATGACAGCTTTTACCTGATTTTCAACGCACATCACGAATCACTGGAATTTATTCTGCCCGCACAATCCTGGGGGCGGAACTGGGTGATTGAATTAGACACCTGCGATGGCTGCCATGACACATCTCAACCCTTCGAGGCGGGGGAAAAGGTTAAAGTCGACGCACGCTCATTGACGGTGCTGCGCTGCACCGACGAGGGCTGATTTTATGGGTTGGCTGTCCGAACGCTGGAGTGAACTGATATCGCGAGTGCGAGGGGATCAATCTGGATCCACGAGGGCTGAGCTCATGAGCTGGTTTTCCGAACGCTGGGGTGACTTGACATCGCGGCTGCGGGGTGAACCCTCCTCATCCATTGAGAAATATGAGAAACTGGTCACGATTTCGGCACTTCCGTCGCGCGACGATCTCATGCAGCGCCTCGATGCACCACGGGATAAAATTCGGCCTTATTTTCTTCCCGAACCGATCGCCGGCAAAGGTCTTCTGATCGGACGGGAAGCTCAGCTTCAGCAACTTGAAGGAGCCCTGGGGCAATGGCTTGAGGGAACCCCCTGCAGCCTTGTTCTGGTCGGTCCGCAGGGATGTGGAAAAACCAGTCTGGTCAACTGCTTTCTGCAGAATATAGGTGGTGAATTCACAATTGTGCGTGGGCGCATCGACCGACGCCTCGAATCGCAGCAGGCCGTTCTGGATTTTCTCTCTGATCTGTTCGGTTTTGAGGATCACGCCGAAGATACACCGGTCTTGATCAGTCGTATCCAGGAGTTGCCTCCAGGACTGATTATTCTCGACGGCGGGCACAACCTGCTGCTGCGCATCATCGGTGGACGGCAGGCGGCCGAGACCTTCTTCTACATCCTGCTCGCCACCAGGCGCCGTCATCTCTGGCTGTTGACCTGCAGGCGCTGGCCCTGGCAGAACCTGTGCCGCCATGTGCATGCCGACACCTACTTCACCCACAAAATCCCCCTCGACGCCCCGAATGAAGCCCAGCAGCGAGAGGCTCTCGAACGTCGCGCCGAACAGGCAGGCCTTGAACTTTACTTCGCAGAATCGGAGCGGGAGGTGGAATCGGAAGATGCCGGCGAGAAACATCAGGAAGAGGTCGCCGAAAACTTTTATCGCGACCTGTTTAACGCCAGTGGCGGGAATTTGCATGCGGCTTTGTATTTCTGGCTGCTCGGCAGTCAATTCGAGGATGATGGCAGGCGCGTGGTACTGCACCCTCCCGGCCAGCTCGATACCCGTTTTATCCGCGATCTTGAACGGGACCACCTGTTGAGCCTGGCGGAAATTGCCGGCCACGGCATGCTCTCACCGCAGGAGCATCAGCGTATCTTCCGGGTAGATGCCCTGACAAGTCGCCTCGCCTTTACCCTGCTGCACCAGCTGCGGCTGATCGAACCGATCTGCGACGGTCCCCCTGACGACGATACGCCCTACAGCCTTGATTCTGTCACCCAGCACGCGGTCAC
>JAXHUR010000110.1:0-7103 GCA_034189505.1 Thermodesulfobacteriota bacterium
TTAATCCGATCCCCACCGAACACGCGATACCAAGGCGCGGATTCCACGTCCTTCCCCCGGTCCTTATTCCAGTTGATATTCGGCTTATCGCGCAGGACGCCTGCGTCTTTTTTGCTGACATTGGGCACGGTCAGGAACGGGCAGATGTTGAGGCGCACGCCGTCATTGAGATCCGGGTTCCAGCCGATGGGCTGCTTTTCCAGCGGTTTCCAGCGTCTTGCCCGCGTGATCGGCGCTTTTGAGCAGCGCGGCCAGGGTGTCGTTGGACCAGACGCCCTCACCCCGGCCCCTCTCCCGGAGGGCGAGGGGAGTAAAGCATCCCCCAACTGCCGGCCATGCACCCGCAGCTTACGGCGCAGGGCTTTGTCATCCTCACTTAAATGCTCGAACGGCGTCGCCTCAGCAACCCCCAACTGCCCCAGTGCCGCGCGCGCCGCCGCCTCGGCAATCTCGCGGGCCTGCTTGATGGTGCGTTCGAGTCGGTTGCGGAGGGATTTATCGAGTGGCTGCATCTATTTCCCCCTCTTTGCCGAGTAACGAACCGGTTTGTTGTGCTTTTTGACCGCGCCGTCTTCGACCGCCGTTTTCAGCCAGACATTGAGTTGACTTTTGGTCACATCCAGTTGCGCCGCCAGGTCATCAACGGTCATCGGCTCTTGAAGATGGCGTAAGATGACCGGCAGGACGGCAGCGTAGACAGAGACCGGTATGCTCGGTTCAACTTGCTCGATCTCAACGGCTGCAGTGGGTGTGTTGGATGATGTGCTTATCTTCGGCTCGTCTTCACGGACTTCGGTAACCTGTTGTGGCTGATCGTCAAAGAGGCTGAGCGTTTCAGCCTCCCTGACGGCTGCCTGAGGTTCGGGGCGTTGATTCGCCAAAACGGCAAGCTGCTGGGAAAGATTGTCCTGTTGCATGGTGGCCGGCCATTCCAGGGCGCCCAGATCGAGCAGCTTCCGGTTGCCGGTGGGGACCTGCCCCTGGGTACGGACGAACACCGCAAGCGGTTTATCGCGCTTCAACTCTTCCTCGGCACCGGCCCAGGTGCCACCCTTTTTGTAATCGGCACTGACCACCAGTCCGTAATCGGCCATGGCATAGATCAGCTTATTGCGCCCCATGGCCGTGCCGACGGTAAAACGCGCCTGGGGATGATAGGGGGAAATGAGCAGCAGCTGTCCTTCAGCGATGGCATGGCGGGCATGGCGCTCGATGCTCGCTTTAAGCAGATTTTCCGCCAGGACACCGATGGTCCGCCCGCCGGCTTCGAGAGCGGTGCGCATGGAGATCTGATCGACCCCGCGGGCGCCACCTGACACCACCAGCATCCGATTGCGCGCGCAGGTTTCCGCAACCTGGCGGGTGAACTCTTCCCCCTCGCGGTCCACATCGCGGGAGCCGACCATCGCCAGCCCCCCTCCCTGAAGCAGTGACTTGTCGCCAGCGCCGAACAGCAGTGCCGGGGCCTTGTCTTTGAGATGTGCCTTGTAGCGGGCCGGGTACTCGGGGTCGCTGCGACTGATAACCCAGAGCCCGCTGCGTTGCCACTCCTCAATGGCAAAACCGAGCTGCACCCCTCTGCCGAGCAGTTTTTCAAGTCTCTCCCGGTTGATCCCGGCGCCCACCGCCGCATCATCGAGCCTGTCCATGCTCAGCAGCGCTTCAGGACGCAATTGCTCGCGCACCAGCCAACGGGCCAGGTTGTTGTATTCCGACTGGGTGAGGGGCTCGGCTGCGTGATCCTTGCCGAGGATACCGCAGAGCAGGATGATCGCTTTGGTGTCGTTGGTTAAGAAGTTCGTCATGCGTCAATCCCGCCGGGGGAATTGAGTGCCAGCGCCAGGGGGTGCACGGCGGCAACTCCAGCCTGGCGCAACAAAGCAGCGGAAACCGTGAAGGTCCAGCGCGAGTCGACCATGTCATCCACCAGCAGGCAGGGGCTGTAAGCTTTGGGTTCGAGGTTGACCTGGAAAACACCGTCCAGGTTTTTGGCTTGCTGGTAGCTGTTCTCCATGAATTTCTGTTGCTGATGGTCCTGCACCTTTGCGATGCACGGGACAAACCTGAGATGGAGCGCGTCCGCCAGACGCCGGGCAAAATCGGGCACCAGGTCGGGGTGCCGCTGCGAGGGGATGCAGGTCACCCATTTCGGCGCCGGGTCGGGCTGCCACTGCGCGATCATCTCGACACAGGCGGTGACCAGTTCGTCGGCAAAGTGATCGGTTTCGTGCTTGCCCGAGGCGACGAGCTGCCCCCAACCGGCATCACGCCAGAGGCTTAGGGCGCGACCCTCGGCGGCTTGCAGTTCTGCGGGGATGTTCGCGCGTCCGAACTGGTAATGCGCGAAGATATTGGCCGCGGGCCATTTTTTGCGCGGCTCGATCGGTTGGTAACTCCTTTTCAGGAACAGGGCGGCCCGGTTTGCGAGCGCGTCATGGTAACCTTCAGACAACAGCCGGTCCGGGTTGCAGTTTTTACATCGACCGCAGGCTTGCGGGTTCGGGTCATCGAGGGCCTGGGCGAGAAACTGCATCAGACAACTTTGATGGGTCATGTACTCCTGCATCTGTGCCTGTTCTTCGCGACGGATCGCAGTGATCGCATCCACAGAGTCCTGATCGACCCTGTAGTCGGCAGCGGCGGCGGTGACATACCACTTGGTGCCCACTTTGGTGACCGGGGAAGGGGATTCGACGGTCAGGAATTTTAGCGTTTTGTTGATCTGCCCCTGGCGCAGGTTCAGTTCCCTCTGCATGGCCGGAACCGATAGCCCATCCGCTTGATCGAGGGCACCGAGAATCGCCGAGACATGCTCCTGGGGCGGGAAAGCACTGCGGATGAAATAATCGGCGATGTGGTCGTCTTCCTCGCCGCAAAGCAGAACCCCGTAGGCTTCATCAACCGCGCGACCGGCCCGGCCGACCTGCTGGTAATAATGGACAACCGAAGCGGGGCGCTGGAAGTGGATGACGAACCCCAGGTCCGGTTTGTCGAAGCCCATCCCCAAAGCAACGGTCGCCACCAGGACTTTGATCTCGTTGTTGAGAAGCTGCTGTTCCATCGCTGCTCTTGCCGAGGTGCCGTCTTCGTTGTTGGGGATACCGGCGTGGTAAGCTCTGGCTTCGATCTGGTTGATCTGGAGCCATTCCGTCAATCGCTCGGCATCGCGCTGAGTCAAGGTGTAGATGATCCCGCTGCCCGGCAGGGTGGGGATCGTTTCCGCCAACCAGGCCATGCGGGCCGCCGGGCTGGGCATGTTGATGTTCTGCAGCTTGAGGCTCTCTCTCGTCAGGGATCCCCGGGAGAGCACGATGTCGTCGCCGAGCTGCGAGATCACATCAGCGACCACCCGGTCATTGGCCGTGGCCGTGGTGGCCACGACCGGGACATTCGGCGGGAGGGCTTGCAGGACGCGCGTAATCCGCCGGTAATCAGGCCGGAAATCATGCCCCCAGTCAGAAATACAATGGGCCTCATCGACCACGAACAGGCCAACCCTGTTGGCAATGTCAGCCAGAACGTCCTGCCGAAAAGCGTCGTTGGCCAGTCTTTCCGGAGAAATCAGCAGGAGATCGACACGATCCTGCTGCAGATCCTCTTTCACCTGATTCCAATCGTCGCTATTGCTGCTGTTGATCGTCCTGGCCGTGATGCCGATCCGTTCGGCGGCTTCAAGCTGGTTGCGCATCAGGGAGAGCAGCGGAGAGATGAGTAATGTCGGTCCGGCTCCCTGGTCACGAAGCAGCCTGGTGGCGAGAAAGTAGACGACGCTTTTCCCCCATCCGGTCCTCTGTACAACCAGAATCCGCTTGCGTTGCAGCAGCCCTTGAATGCTCTGCCACTGGCCGTCCCGAAAGACCGCCTGCGGATGATCCAGGGCCCTTCTTAATAAATCCAATGCCTGCTGTTGCATCTCTAACTCCCCTCCCTGAAAACCTGCGCGCAACGAATTCTTACCGGCCCGTCTTGCAGGGCGGCCCTGATGGCCGCTTCCAATTCTGACAAATAGGCCTTGAGGTCGGCCTCTGAATTCAAGCTGCGCTTCGGCAAATCCACAAATTTCAACTCTGGCTCGCACAACTCGGCTGCCTGCTCCAGCACGGCATTAAAACGTCCCGGCAGAGCGGACACGGGGTTAAGCGGCATTGAGTGCTTCAAGCTCTTCCGCCTGCTCGGCCAACTGCCACTTCAGGCGGGCGTTCTCCACGGCGAGCTTCTCTTCGACCTCGCTGCGTTCCTGGCCAAGACGAGCCTTGCTCCTCCAGGAATAGAGTTGGCTGTCGTGAAGACCGAGCTGTTTGGCGGCGGCGACCACCCCGATCCGGTCGGCCAGAGCCAGGGCTTCAGTTCAGTACTGCTGGGAGTAGTGCGGGTCTGCACCTGCTTCTTCTGAATCGTTGTCATCGGTCACCTCTGTCAGGGAGTTTACTCGCTTAACAGGATGCCTGTCGATGACGGGCAGGATCATTATCCCCTTTTCCCAAGGACAATAACAACGGCTTTATTGATTGTCGTTTTTCCAGACAAGATTTTTCGCTATTTCCAGAGATCGACGGCGCCTACTGCGCCCCCTCCCTTACCCACCCGTCGGATCGAGGCGGCGGGCATGGGAAAAGCCGGAGAGGGCCATGCGCAGGGCGGCGTGCTCCTGGTCTCGAAGGGGATTGGCCACCGGTCTCAGGCGGTGCATCTTCCAGATCAATTTTTGAATTCCGGTGCATCCAGGTGAATCACATAGGACACAAAAAAGACAAAAGCCCTAGTTGTCAGAGGGCTTATTGAACTTCATCGAATTGTAACGAATTGTCAAATGGTGCCCGGGGCGGGAATCGAACCCGCACAGAGGTTACCCTCCGAGGGATTTTAAGTCCCTTGTGTCTACCAATTCCACCACCCGGGCCCAACAGGGTGTTATTTGAATCAGATTGAAATTATACTGTCAACAAAAAACCAGAGATACAAGGAGAATAGCCAATGGCTGGCGAAATTTTGACATGCCCGAATTGTGGTGCAGCGGTTAAGACTTTTCGCAACCCCTTTCCGACCGTGGATATCATTATCCGCATCGACGACCAGATCGTCCTCATAGAGCGCGCCAACGAACCGCGGGGATGGGCGCTTCCCGGTGGTTTCGTCGATTACGGTGAGAGTCTCGAAACCGCCGCTGCGCGCGAGGCGCTGGAAGAGACGGGCTTGAAGGTCGAGAATCTCCGTCAATTTCGCGCCTATTCCGACCCGGAACGTGACCCGCGCCAGCACAACATCTCGGTTGTCTTTATCGCCGATGCCCAGGGTACGCCCTGCGGCGGAGACGATGCGGCGCGGGCCAGGCTGTTTCCGCTGGATGCCCTGCCCGCGCCGCTGTGCTTCGATCATGCGCAGATTCTGGAGGATTATCGGAAAATCTGCGCAAAATAATGGAATTTGAGATCAGGGGGCGAAGTTGATGTGAAAGCCCCGGTAATGATTATTGATAGAATGCGAATTCCCCACCACGTCGCCATTTTCGCTGATTCCGACCGCTTCACTCATGGGGTACGATTCGTCGAACGGGTAGGTGTAGAAATCGTTGTGCGCGCCCAGATCATACATAATGCCGTCCTGCCAGAGGAAACCATGCACGACATTTACGGTTTGGCCACCCTCAGTGTAGGTTTCACCTGTTTCGGAATACCCAACGACTTGTCCAGCGTCATTGATACCTGTTGCATAACTGTTATTCCCGCCCAGGGTGCCGAGATCCATCAATTTGCCGCGCCCCTCCTCCAAATACCACACAACGGCATGAGTTGAGCCATCCGCCCGAGAAGAAAAACCGGCGACTTGATCTTTGTTGTTGACATCAACCGCTTCACTGCTCCCACCGCCAAGATGCCCCATGGGATACATAGAACCACCACGCCAGAAAAAGCCTTTCCCGCCTGAAACGCCGACCACATGACCATTGTCGTTTAGGTCAGCAGCTACGGTTTCAGATTCGCCAGGGAAGAAATTAAGAACTTCACTGGCCTGGTCATTCAAATCTTCAAAAACCGCTGTTTCTCCGGAATTGATGACTACCTGGCCATTTTCATTGATCGCGACAGCTTCACCCTCTTGGCCGATGATTCGCCCCAACCTGCGGTAATCAGGTTCTTCAACAGTTTTTTCACTGTCATCGGATTTTATAAAAACTACATTTTTATAAGTAAACCCATCCCAATAATATGCCTGTCGGCCATACTCGCCATCGGCTGTTATAATCACTTCTCCCTTGTCGTTGATTTGAACAGCTTCTGAAAAATTTTCAGCAACGCGTTCACCATTATCATCTGTATAAGAAGGAGGGGGGAGGTCTACAAACTTTTTCGTTAAAGTATCATAACGGAAGGCTCTTTTCTCCTCCTCTTCCGGCCAACCTGAGCCAGTGGTTGAATTACCAAGAACGACACCCTGATTGTTTATGGAGACAGCTTCGCTGTAAATAAACTTGTTCTCAGAAGAATTTTCAAGGTCCAATTGATAAAAATCATCATAGGTACCATCATGCTTTCCTATGTATGTCATAGTGCCACTTTCGGGGCTCCATACAAAAGCAGCCCTGGCAACAGCTCCCTTATTTGACTGCCCTACAATGACACCGTCATTATTAACATCATAAGCCCGAGTAAACCACCAGGTATTCGTTTCTGAATTTACAAGATCGCCCAGATCGACCAGCGGGGTAGCAATATTCACTTCAATCGCCGTCGTCCCAGCTACCACATCGGTGGGGATATCTACAACCTCCGTTACTTCCTCGGAGCCATTATCGGTATTATCATCCGTCCCCCCACTGGAACTGCTACTCCCCTGCTCTCCACATCCAGCCAAAACAAAAGCCAGAATGACAAATAACGTCAACATCCAAGTCCGGAAACGAAGCATGGCCATTCATTCTCCTTGAGATTTTTGAGTGGGGCTCACAACTAATGGTTTATAGGCAGCCATTTCAAGAGGCAAAAAAGATGGCGTCGCAAAAACTCACCAACTGCTGCGTTGCTGCAATTGCTCTCGCTGCTTCGACGTACGTAAGTACGCCTCATTGCTCGACAATCGCGCGCCTTGCATTTGGCGCTTTTTGC
>JAXHUR010000111.1:0-6995 GCA_034189505.1 Thermodesulfobacteriota bacterium
GCAAAAAGCGCCAAATGCAAGGCGCGCGATTGTCGAGCAATGAGGCGTACTTACGTACGTCGAAGCAGCGAGAGCAATTGCAGCAACGCAGCAGTTGGTGAGTTTTTGCGACGCCATCACCCTTTAACCACCGCCATCGGCACCAGCCGCGCCACAATGCGGCCGATCCCGGCGCGGCGCACCACTTCCACCACCTCCGAGACATCCTTGTACGCCTCGGAGATCTCTTCCGCCATGGTGGCGCGGCCGGCGGCGCGAATCAGAATTCCCTGCGCGGCCAGGTCGGCTGGAATGTCGCGTCCGCGGGCCATCTTCTTGGCGGCGTGGCGCGACAGGACCCGGCCCGCACCATGGCAGGTCGAACCGAACGTCTCGTTGAACGCATCTTCCGTGCCCACCAGCACATAGGAGCAGCGCCCCATATCGCCGGGGATCAGCACCGGCTGCCCCACCTCGCGGTAGAGCGCCGGCGTCTCGGCATGCCCCGGAGGGAAGGCGCGGGTGGCCCCCTTGCGATGCACGCACAACCGCCGCGCGCGTCCCTCGACCTGATGCGTTTCCCACTTGGCGATGTTGTGGCACACATCGTAGATCAGGCCCATGCGCAGCTGCGAGGGCCCGGCCTGCAGCACCTGCTCGAACGTTTCACGCACCCAGTGCGTGATGAGCTGGCGGTTGGCAAAGGCGAAGTTGGCTGCCCCGGCCATCGCCGCCAGGTACTGCCGCCCTTCAGGGCTCTCCAGCGGCGCGCAGCACAGCTGGCGGTCCGGCAGCTCGATGCCGTATTTGGCAGCCGCGCGCAGCATCATCTTGAGATGATCGTCGCATACCTGGTAGCCAAGCCCACGGCTGCCGGTATGGATGGAGACCGTCACCTGATCCTCGAAAAGCCCCAGAGCGTTCGCAGCTTCGGAATCAAGCACCTCGTCGACCCGCTGCACTTCAAGGAAATGATTGCCCGAGCCCAGCGTGCCGAGCTGGTTGCGTCCGCGCTCCAGGGCGCGCTCGGAGATCACCTCCGGATCGGCGCCGGCGATGGTGCCGCGCTCCTCGATGTGATCGAGATCCTGCGCGGAACCGAAACCGTTTTTCACCGCCCAGGCCGCACCCTGCTCCAGCACCTTGCGCGTTTCACGGGGCGCCAGGCTCAGATCGCGGCGATGCGAGCCGACCCCGGAGGGCACATTGCGAAACAGCGCATCCGCCAGCTCCCTGAGGTGGGGGCGAATCTCCTCAGATTCCAGCTCGCTGCGCAGCAGCCGTACCCCGCAGTTGATGTCGTAACCCACCCCACCCGGAGACACCACGCCGCCATTCTCCGGATCAAACGCCGCCACCCCACCGATGGGGAAGCCGTAGCCCCAGTGGATATCGGGCATGGCGATGGAGCGGCCGACAATACCCGGCAGCGTCGCCACATTACGCACCTGCTCCAGCGCCTGCTCCTTCTGCAGCACCTCCATCATGGCCCGATCGGCAAACACCAGCCCCTCAACCCGCATCTTCCCTTCGCGGGGGATGCGCCAGCGGCACGGGTCGATCTGTTGGAGCTTGATGGGCATGGGTGAAAACCTTTTTTTGAACCACAGAGGGCACAGAGAGCACAGAGGAAAATCTGAGAAAAAAATCTTCTACTTCTGAACTTCAGATCTTCTGTGTTTTTACCCTAAGCTTTTTTGTTTTCTCAGTGTTCTCTGTGCTCTCTGTGGTTCAAGCTTTTTAGCTTTTTGGATTATATATCGACATAAACCCGCGCATGCCACTGCCCGCCCTTCTCCTCCACCAGCACCTGATGATGCGTGATCGCCTTGACTTCACGCTCCAGCGGGTGGCGCTGCGGGTCGAAGGGTTCGCCTTTGATCTGGGCGCGCAGGAACCCCTCGCCGAACACCAGCTCGCAATCGGCGGGCAGAAACCCCCGGCACTCGAACAGAAACAGCAGCTCCGACAGCCAGGCCACCAGCAGCTCGGCGTCGTCGGAGCCGCTGACCTCGATTTGCTGTGTCTCGCGAGGGCTCACCGGCGCGTCGGCCACGATCACCTCGCGCAGCGCACAGGCGGCCTGGGCAAAAAGCTCGCTGCGGGAATCGCCCCAGATCTCCAGGCCGAGGTCAGCGGTGTGTTCGATCTGTCGGTAGCGGTTCACGAACAAGCCGGATCAGTCGCGCCGCCACTGAACCCGGCAGACGTTGTGGTCGTCGGTCCAGTCCACCTGGAGATCGCCCTGATGGGCGCTGTGCAGGGCGCGCCCCAGGTGCTCGGCCAGTTTTTCCTCCGTGGTCTCGATCACCATATCATCCCCCTCCCGTTCCATGCGCATGATGCGCTCCAGGGGGTTCTTGGACGTT
Source organism: Thermodesulfobacteriota bacterium (assembly GCA_034189505.1). Taxonomy (GTDB): domain Bacteria; phylum Desulfobacterota; class Desulfuromonadia; order Desulfuromonadales; family Geoalkalibacteraceae; genus Geoalkalibacter_A. The sequence continues at coordinate 2,349 of JAXHUR010000111.1, forward strand.
GCCTTGCTCTCCTCGTTGCGTAGAATGTTGCGGATCTCCTCCTCATGGTCCCAGAGGTAGCTGCCGCTCAGAGTGACGATGCCTTCGGGATAATGCTCGCTGATCTTGCGGCAGGCCGGGCAGGTGACGCGATTCACACCGCTGTCGTTCAGAGCCTTTTGCGCTTCGGCGGGGTCAAGATACCAGCGCTTGTTGCGGTAAAGCGCCTGGCAGCTCTCGCAGATCGCCGGCTCCTTGTGCCCCTCTGCGGGCATATAGGGATCTTCGCTGGTAGGCGTGCGTTTCCGTTTGCCGCCGATGCCGAATTTGCCGATATTTTTGTTCATGGATAAACCCCCTTTCTGGTATCAACCAGGTTTTTCCAGCACCCTCATTAGCTCAGTATACCAGCTTGTCGCAGATTTAAAGGGGGGAGGGTGGAAGAGGTGTGGAGGGTGGGGCGTGACGGGTGAGGGGCCCTCCAGGCCCCTACCGTGGCAGGTCGAGGTATTCGCGCGTTTCGAGTTCGAGGATGGCGGCGGCCAGGCCGAGGACGATCTGGCGCGGGGTCGGTTCGCTCTCCCACCAGGCCAGGTCGAGCTGATGCGCCTCTCCCGGCCAGTCCGCGATCAGGGTCTGATAGGGATCGGGCAGCTTGTCGATCATCGCCCCGACCCGCTCTGCCAGGTAGCTGTTGAGCTCGCCGGACGGCGCCTGGTCAAGGGGAACATTGGCACCGAAGCGCCGCTGCACATCCTCCGCCAGTTCTTTGACAAGTTCATCGCGTGATGCCATTTGCAGATCTCCTTAAACGGAAAAAACCTTCCCTCACCCTGACCCTCTCCCGCTGGGAGAGGGGACTCTCATAGCTCCTCCCCCCAGCGGGGGGAGGTTGGGAGGGGGGGCGGGAAGCTCCGAGTGGTCTTTTCTACCTCTCCCCACCCACCATCGCCAGCAGCGCCTCCGTCTTCACCCGCATCAGCTTTTCATCGCCGCGGCTCTCCACGTTGAGGCGCAGCACCGGCTCGGTGTTGGACATGCGCAGGTTGAAACGCCAGCGGTCGAACTCCATCGCCAGTCCGTCCGTGTGGTCGACCTCCCGGGCCTCGTCTGCGTATGTTTTTTCCACAGCCGCCATAACCGCCGCCGGATCCTGCACGGTGCGGTTGATCTCGCCGCTCGCCGGAAAACGCGCCATGCGTTCGCCGACCAGCTGCGACAGCGTCTTCTGCTCGCGGCACATCAGCTCCAGCACCAGCAGCCAGGGGATCATGCCGCTGTCGCAGTAGGCGAAGTGGCGGAAATAATGATGGGCGCTCATCTCGCCGCCGTACACCGCGTCCTCTTTGCGCATGCGCTCCTTGATGAAAGCGTGGCCGGTCTTGCTCATGATCGGCTCGCCACCCGTCTCGCGTACCATCTCGATGGTATTCCAGGTCAGGCGCGGATCGTGAATGATGCGGGCGCCGGGAACCTTCTGCAGGATGTTGGCCGCCAGCAGGCCGACAATATAATAGCCTTCGACGAAGTCGCCGTTTTCATCGAAGAAGAAGCAGCGGTCGAAATCACCGTCCCACGCCAGACCGAGCAGGGCGCCATGGGCGCGCACCGCCTCCGCCGTCGCAGCACGATTCTCCGGCAGCAGCGGGTTGGGGATGCCGTGAGGGAAGCTGCCGTCGGGCGCGTGATGCACCTTGATCAGCTCGAAGGGCAGCTGCGCCTCCAGCAGATCGAGGATCGGGCCGGCGCAGCCATTGCCGGCGTTGACCACTATCTTCACCGGCCTGAGCGTCGGCAACTCAATATAGCCGAGCAGATGACGGATATAAGGGCCTTTCACGTCGTACTCATGCACCGCGCCCGTTTGTTCCGGCGCGCCGAAATCGGCCTCTTCCGCGAGCCTGCGGATCTCGTTCAGGCCGCTGTCGCCGCTGATGGGCCGCGCCCCCTCCCGCACCAGCTTGAGGCCGTTGTAGTCCATGGGGTTGTGGCTCGCGGTGACCATGATGCCGCCGTCCATCCCGCCATAAAAAGTCGCAAAATAGACTTCCTCGGTGCCGCACAGGCCGATGTCGTACACATCCACTCCGCCCTCGCTCAGCCCCCGGCATAAAGCCTCGCTCAGCCCCGCACTCGAATGGCGCACATCACGCCCCACGACCACCTTCCGCGGCCGCAGAAACTCAGCATAAGCCCGCCCGACCCGCCAGGCAATCTCCTCATTCAACTCATCCGGCAGCCGCCCGCGGATGTCGTAGGCTTTGAAGCAGGTTAAATTCATATGGGAATCCTTTTTTTGAACCACAGAGGGCACAGAGATCACAGAGAAAGGCAAAGAGAGAAACAATAAAAATCAATAACAAAAGAATGGAATCGAAAATAAAAAATTCTCGGATTTTTCTCAGTGCCCTCTGTGAACTCTGTGGTTCAAGCTTTTTTGTTTTCTAATTCACAATCCTGCAAATGCCATCTTTCAGCAATGTCACATTGAAGTTGACTAGGAGCCCGAGTTTGAGGTTCGACATCTTCAAATAGGACAGCAGTTGGGCTTTATGGATTGGGAGAATTTTCTCGGTAGCTTTCAATTCGACCACGACAGAATCCTGAACAAGAAGATCCATGCGATAGCCGCAGTTGATCTGAAGCCCACGGTATCTGACAGGGCACTCTTTCTGCCGTTCAAAATTCAGACCTATTGAAGTCAACTCATGGGCAAGGCAGGACTCATAAGTAGACTCCAGCAGTCCCGGACCAAGCTCTCTGTGTACCCGAATGGCTGCAAGAATAATCTTTTCAGAAATCCGATTTAGATTTTCCTCAGATTCTCTCTGTGTTCTCTGTGAGCTCTGTGGTTCAAACATGACTATTTGCGCCCGTAATGATCCTCAAACCGCACAATATCATCCTCGCCCAGGTAACTCCCGCTCTGCACCTCGATCATTTCCAGCGCGATCTTGCCCGGGTTTTCCAGGCGGTGAGGGACGCCCAGCGGGATGTAGGTCGATTCATTCTCTGACAGCAGGAAGGTCTCCTCGCCGCGGGTCACCCGCGCCGTGCCCTTGACCACGATCCAGTGCTCGGCGCGGTGGTGGTGCAGTTGCAGCGACAGGCTCGCTTCCGGCGCCACCGTGATGCGCTTCACCTGAAAGCGCGCATCGCTCGCCAGCCCCTCGTACGCGCCCCAGGGGCGGTTGACGCGGCGGTGCAGCAGCGCCTCGTCGCGCCCGCGCGCTTTGAGCTGCTGCACGATCGCCTTGACGTCCTGCACCTGGTCGCGCGGCGCGACCAGCACCGCATCAGCGGTTTCGACCACCACGTGGTTCTCCAGCCCCACCGCCGCCACCAGGCGCTGTTCGGCGTGCAGGTAGCAGTTGTGGCTGTTCTGCGTCAGGACGTCGCCCCGGGTGACGTTGCCGTTCTCATCCTGCGGGCCCACCTCCCACAGCGCCGACCAGGAGCCCACGTCGTTCCAGCCGGCGTCGAGGGGAATCACCGCCGCATCAGCCGTCTTCTCCATCACCGCGTAGTCGATGGAATCGCTCGGGCAGGCCGCAAACGCCTCGGCATCAAGGCGGGTGAAATCCAGGTCGCGCTGCGCCCTGTCCAGCGCATCACGACAGCAGGCGACCATCTGCGGGGCGAATTTCTCCAGTTCGCGCAGATAGCTCGAAGCCTTGAACAGGAACATGCCGCTGTTCCAGTAGTAATCGCCCGCCGCCAGGTATTGTTCCGCCGTAGCGCGGTCAGGTTTTTCGACGAACCGGGAGACGGAGAGGATCGGTCCGTTGTCAAACCTGTCCGCGGTCCGTTGTCCGTTGTCCGTTGTTGAAGACCGGTCAACTGTTGGTGGGCGATTTGAATCTTCAGGTTTTTTTCCGTGCTGGTCGCTGCTTTTGTTGCTGCCCGGTGCCGCTTCATCGGGATCTTCCTGCAACGGACCACGGACTACGGACAACGGACCGCCTTTAATATACCCATACCCCGTCTCCGGTGCGGTCGGTATGATGCCGAAGGTCAGCAGCCGGCCATTCTCAGCCGCTGGGGCACCAACGCTGATCGCCTGCCGCAGCGCTTCCGGCCGCTCGATCACATGGTCGGCTGGCAGCACCAGAAGCAGCGGATCATCGCCTTCAGCCATGGCACGCAGGGCCGCCACCGCGACTGCCGGTGCCGTGTTGCGCCCCACAGGCTCCAGAATAATAGTCGAGGCGGGGCATCCGACCTGGCGCAGCTGTTCCGCCACCATGAAGCGGTGCGCCTCGTTGCACACCACCAGCGGCGCGGCCAGATCGCGCACTCCCTCAAGGCGCAGCGCCGTTTCCTGCAGCATCGTGTGATCGCCGACCAGCGGCAGCAGCTGTTTGGGGTAGAGTTCGCGCGACAGAGGCCATAGACGGGTTCCGGCTCCGCCGGACAGGATGACGGGGACAATCATGGAAAAACCTCGATATGATTCAGGGCAGATTGTAGATTCTTTGTGGGTGAAGGGCCGGATTCAGCGAAATCACTCAATAGTAGCGGCAAAATCAGTAATCTTCAACGGATAAGTCGGAAATTTTCCCCACTTCGCGCTCCCTCACCCCGGCCCTCTTCCTTCGACTCCCTCACCCCGGCCCTCTCCCTTCGACTCCCTCACCCCGGCCCTCTCCCTTCGACTCCCTCACCCCA
>JAXHUR010000112.1:0-6855 GCA_034189505.1 Thermodesulfobacteriota bacterium
ATCAGCTACGAGCAGGCTTATCGCGGCGTCACTCAGGCCAGCAAGGACGACCTGGACCACATGGCGCGTTTCAGCATCGACCTGCTCGACAGCCATTATCAGCAGTTCCAGGTGTACAAGAAAGATAAGAAGAAGGTGATTCGCGAGGAGTTGGAAACCCTCACCAATCTGGCCTATAACCTGGTTGAATCCCAGCACAACCAGTACCGCAGCGGGCAGATTTCCCTGGAGCAGGCCCAGCACGAAGCGAGAAACGGTCTTAAGCGCGTCAACGTGGGTGAAACCGGCTACATCTTCGCTATGAACACGGACGGTCTGCTCAAAGCTCATATCGCCCGCGAAGGGGAGAACATTTACGACGAGCAGGACGAAAGCGGCCGTTATTTTATCCGCGCCATGATTCAGACCGCCCTCAGGTCCGAGCCAGGTGAAGTGATGTTCATGGTCTATCCCTGGCGCAACGAAGTGCTGGGCGACAGGTATCCGCGGCAGAAGATTGCCGCCTATCGCTATTTCCCCCAATGGGACTGGATCATCGCCACCACCGGCTATCTCGAAGAGACCTATGAGGATCTCGATTTCGAGCGCCGCTCGATGGAAGATCTCAAACAGAAAATCAAAAGCAAGAATGTCGGGCGTACCGGCTATATCTACTGCATGGATCTGGAGGGGACGCTGACCATCCATCCCGATGAGGAGGGGAACAATATCGTCGATGCCGTCGACTTTTCCGGCAACCCTTTCATTCAGGAGATGATTGAGAACCGCAATGGCTGGATACGCTATCCGTGGCGCAATGTGGGCGATGAACTGCCGCGGATGAAGATCGTGCGCTATCGCTATTTCAAGCCCTGGGACTGGATCGTTGCGGTAGGTTCCTATGAGGATGAATTTTTTCAGGAAGCGCGCAAGATCAAGACCGGTATCATTTCGAGCCTGCTGGTGATTACCTTTTTTGTCGGCCTGATCGCGGTATTTATGGTCTTCCTGGCCTCCCAGGTGCTGACGATTCCCATCACGCGCATGATGGATGCGATTCGCCAGGTTCGCAAGGGGCGTCTTGACGTGCACATGAAAGTGGACAGCCGCGACGAACTGGGTGAGCTGGCGGAGGCCTTCAACCAGATGGCGGAAAGACTCAAGCGCAACCAGGAGATGGAAGCCAGCCTGGCGCAGCAGGGCAAGATGGCCTCCCTCGGGGTGCTGTCTTCAGGCGTCGCTCATGAAATCAACAATCCTCTCGGTGTTATTCTCGGGTATGCGGCCTACCTGGAAGGCAAGCTCGACCAGGATGATCCTAAGTTCAAGTATGTGCATGAGATCAAGCGCGAGAGCAAGCGCTGCAAGAAGATCGTTCAGGATCTGCTCAACTATGCCCGCACGCCGCGACCTGACCTGCGTGAAACCGATCTCAACGTTCTGCTGGGGCAGATCGTCGATTTCGCCGCCAACCATACCGACATGCACAATGTGAAAGTACGCAAGGAGTTCACTCCCCACTTGGCCCCGGTACGGATCGACGGCGACCAGATCCGCCAGGTGGCCATCAACCTGATCCTCAATGCCGGCGCAGCCATGCCGGAGGGCGGGCAGTTGACGGTTTCCACCCGTCGCGCCGGCGATGACTGGGTCGAGCTGGTGTTTGCCGATACCGGGGCGGGTATCCCGGCGGAGTATCTGGAAAAAATCTTTGAACCCTTTTTCACGACCCGCCCCAAGGGCACCGGTCTCGGTCTGGCGATCACCCGTCAGATCATCGAGCTGCATCATGGCGAAATTCGCATCGACAGCACGCCGGGGCAGGGGACCACTGTGGTCATTTGGCTTCCCGCCGTAACCGGCGAGGACCAGGAGGAATAGATCATTTATGGCCAAACCGCGCATTCTGCTGATTGACGATGAAGAGGGGCTCTGCCGCATGCTCGAAGCGGTCCTGGGTGACGAGGGCTATGAAGTTCGAGCCTATAATCGCCCGGTCCCTGCCGTGGAGGATTTTGTCGCCGGCCGCTATGATCTCGTAATTACCGATATCAAGATGCCGGAGATGAGCGGTATCGAGGTGCTGCAGAGGATCAAGGAAAAAGATCCGTCTATCCCGGTGATCGTGATTACCGCCCACGCGACGGTGGATATGTCCATCAGCGCCATGCGCAAGGGCGCGTACGACATGGTGACCAAACCTTTCGAGCCCGACGAGCTGATCTTCCGGGTGAAGAACGCCCTGCGTTTCAACCTGCTGGCGACCGAGAATCAGAGTCTGCGCGAGGAACTCGAAGGGCGGTTTCGCTTCGACCGGATTATCGGAACCTCCGAAAAACTTCGGGCCGTTCTCGATAAGGTTGAAAAACTGGCGGTGCGCGACACCTCCATTCTGATCACCGGCGAGAGCGGCACCGGCAAGGAACTCATCGCTCAGGCGGTGCATTACAACTCGCCGCGCAAAGAGGGGCGTTTTGTCGCCATCAACTGCGGCGCCCTGCCTGAATCTGTGCTGGAGAGTGAACTGTTCGGTTACAAAAAAGGGGCTTTTACCGGTGCGACCGAAGACAAGGAGGGGCTGCTGAAAGCCGCCGACGGCGGTACGCTTTTCCTCGATGAAGTCGGCAACCTGCCGATGAATGTGCAGAAAACCCTGCTGCGCTTTCTGCAGGAGCAGGAATTCCGGCGCATCGGCGACACTCACACCACCAAAGTCGATGTGCGGATTCTCTCCGCCACCAATTCCGATCTCAGGGATGCGGTGAAAGCGGGAACCTTTCGCGAAGACCTCTACTACCGCCTCAATGTGGTCAATATCCACCTGCCACCCCTGCGCGAGCGCAAGCCGGACATCGCCCTGCTGGCCGATCATTTTATCCGGGAGCAGAACGAGCGTTTCGGCACCCGGGTCAAAGGACTTTCCCCCGAGGCGCTGGATGTGGCCAGTGATTTTTCCTGGCCGGGAAACATCCGGCAGCTGCGCAACGCCATCGAAGGGGCCCTGGCTATGGAGAGCGGTGATTACATCACGCTGCCGACCCTGGCTCAATTCATCGAGATCGACGAAACTCAGCCGCGCGAACGCGGATCGGACGCGGACTATTCAAGCGCGCTGTCGCAGTTTGAGACCGGCTATCTGAAAGAACTGCTGCGCAAGGCCCAGGGCAATGTGGAAGAAGCCGCCCGCCTGGCAGGCATGAATATGGCCACCATCTACCGCAAGCTGAAAAAGTACAATATTCGCAAGGAAGACTATCTTTGATCTTCACGGATTGCCGCCGCGGCCTCGCAAAAATGCAAATGCCTTTTCAGGACGCTTTGCATTTTTGCGAATCATCTGTTCGAGTTTTTTTGGCTTTCATTTAATTGCTTGAAAATATTTGTATTTTTGCTTTGCATGAGAGTGCTGTTCTGAAGGGACTGTCTCTGCTTCAGCGGCTCTTCCCCTTTGCAGACCTGCAAAACCAGTTTCGCCTCGCACTCTCGACCGTTCGAGTCAAGTTCCTGTTTTCCTTGTTTTTTCGCTGAAGGATAAATTTTTCCCTGATTTGGAATGGCTCTTGCTCTATCGCCAAGGTATGCCGTCGACGCGGTAGGGTTGGCAACTCTTTGACTGTTTATTCTCTGCAAAACGGGCGAGCGATTATGACAGACGACATCATCTGCCCCTTCTACGGTCAGAACGAAGATCTCTGCGACATCGGCTGCGGCTATATCAGCCCCTCCGATGTACGCCAGATCATTCGCTACTGCCGCGCCCAGCATCACGAGTGCAGCAAGTTCCAGGAACTTGCCCAGCGGTTTCCCGAGCGTGCTGCCGATCCTTCACCTCGATCTGCCGCACGTTCCCTGCCGCTTGAGACGGCGGTGATGAAAGACGGCGAGAATTATCCTCCGATTGCCGCCCGCCAGATCAACCACGCGGAACAGGATGACGAAGAGTCGATCGCTTGTGGTTCCGGCGGCGCCGGAATTATGAGTTTTGCCGCAGCCACGGCCAACCCCGTCCCTCTGGGGCTGTTCGGCTTCGGTATGACCACCGTGTTGTTCAGCCTGCGTCAGGCGGCGCTTATCCCTTTCGACCCCCTGATTCTTGCCATCGGCCTTTTTTATGGCGGCCTGGCTCAGATCATTGCCGGGCTTCTGGCGTGGAGGAAAAATTCCACTTTTGATGCCACCTCCTTTATCAGCTACGGCCTGTTCTGGCTGACGCTGGTGGGGCTGGTGGTCCTCCCCCGGGCTGGCATCGGCGAGACGCCATCAAGTCTGGCCATGGTCTCCTATCTTACCCTGTGGGGGATGTTTACCACCGTGATGGTATGCGCGGCGCTGCCTCTGGGACGCCTTATGGTCGCGGTTTATGCCTTGCTGGGGGTGTTTTTTTTCGGTCTGGCTTTAGGTGAGGCGGCTGCACTTTCCTGGCTGACCCGTCTTGTCGGCTGGGAGGGCGTGGCCTGCGGTCTGCTCGCCACCTATATCGGGTTCGCGCATGTGATCAACGACGTTTACGGGCGTCACATCCTGCCGCGCTGATATTCCTGCATCATTCCCAGTCCATCTCAGGATCCATCTCCGCGCTTTTCCCTTTTTCTCTTGACCCACCTCTTGGAATTTTTTCCTCATTCGTTATGATCTTATGGTGGTTTACGTCCGGAAACGGTTTTTTTGATATCCAGATGGAGGTATTTTATGGAGAACGATCAAGCGCCGGAAACCGAAGAAAAGGGCTGGTTTCATCTTGAGGTTCACCCCTGGGTGTTTTTTACCTCCGGCGGGCTCATTATCTTCTTTGTGGTGTTGACCCTGGTTTTCCAGGCCAACGTGGATGACTTTTTTTCCACCCTGCAGTCGGCCATCGGCAAGTACACCGGCTGGTTTTTCGTCTGGACCATGAACATCATCCTGGTTTATGTCATCTCGCTGCTTCTGGGACGCTTCTCCGGTATACGGCTGGGAGGGGCTGAGGCGGAACCTGAATTTACTACCTTGAGCTGGTTTTCCATGTTGTTCTCGGCCGGGATGGGGATCGGGCTTCTCTTCTACGGGGTGGCGGAGCCCATGTTCCATTTCGTCGCCTCCCCACTGGTGGAGCCGGGCACCGCCGAAGCGGCCCGGGTGGGGATGGATCTGACCTTCCTGCACTGGGGGCTGCACCCCTGGGCCATCTACTCCATCGTCGGTCTTTCCCTGGCGTTTTTCTCCTTCAACAAGGGGCTGCCTCTCTCGATCCGCTCCGTGTTCTACCCGCTGTTCGGCGAGAAGATCTACGGGCCGATCGGAAACGTTATCGACATCATGGCGACGGTGGCCACGTTGTTCGGGGTGGCAACCTCCCTCGGCCTCGGTGTTCAGCAGGTCAATGCCGGCCTCAACCATTTGTTCGGCATCCCCCAGACCACTTTCGTGCAGGTGCTCCTGATTGCCGGCATCACCGCGATTGCCACCTGGTCGGTGGTACGCGGCATCAGTTCCGGGATTAAGCTGCTCAGCGAGATCAATGTCTATCTCGCCGGCGGCCTGATGCTTTTCGTGCTGTTTTTAGGGCCGACCCTGTTCATCATGAAGGCGCTGATGGAGAATATCGGCTTTTACCTGCAGAACCTGCCGCAGCTCTCCACCTGGAATGAAACCTACGAAGCCACCGACTGGCAGCAGGCCTGGACCATCTTCTACTGGGGTTGGTGGATCTCCTGGTCACCCTTTGTCGGCATGTTCATCGCGCGGGTCTCCTACGGGCGCACGGTCGGCGAATTCATTAAGGGAGTGCTGCTGGTTCCGACCTTTATCACCTTTGTCTGGATCACCGTATTCGGCAACAGCGCCATCAATATCGAGATGTTCGGCGCCGGCGACATCGCCAAGGCGGTGCAGGAGAATGTGCCGGTGTCTCTGTTCAAGCTGCTGGAGCATTATCCGCTGCAATCCATCACCTCGATGCTGGCAATCGTTGTGGTCATTACCTTTTTCGTGACCTCGTCGGACTCCGGCTCGCTGGTCATCGATATCATCACCGCCGGCGGCAACCCCGACCCCCCCAAGATGCAGCGCATCTTCTGGGCGGTTATGGAAGGTGTCGTCGCCGCTGCGCTGCTCATCGGCGGGGGACTGGTGGCGCTGCAGACCGCGGCCATCGCCACGGGCCTGCCTTTTTCAATCATTCTTCTGGGAATGTGCGTCGCCCTGCACAAGGGCCTGGGTGAATACAAGGAGGGGCAGGGATTTGAGCTGTCCACCGAAGATGTCAGGATACCGAAGCTGCGCACCCGCCCGTCCACCAAGCTGCCGACCTATGGCCGCAAGCGTTTCTGGTGATGATCTGTTGTGCAGGGGCTTAAAAACAGGCGGAGGTATGCCGTGAAAAGAAAAATGCAGATAAGAAGATCGATCTTTTTAATTCTAACAGTTGTGCTGGCATCGCTGACGTTGATGTCCGCAGAGGCCGCGCAGGAAAAGCCGACGGTGAAAATTGCCTATGTCGAGTGGTCGTCCTCCATTGCCAGCGCCCATATGGTGCAGGCCGTTCTGCAGGAGCGACTGGGCTACCCCGTGGAACTTCTGCGGATGGAAGCCGATCAGATGTGGCGGGCGGTGGCTGCAGGGGAGGCGGATGTGATGCTGTCGGCCTGGCTGCCGGTGACCCATCAGAATTACTTTGATCAGTACAGCGAGAGAGTGGTCGATCTCGGCCCTAATCTCACCGGGGCGCGCATCGGCCTGGTGGTGCCCGATGTCAGCCCGGGGCGGCAGACCGGTCCACTGGGGCAGCGTGCCAGACCGTATATCGAGACTGACTCCATTGCTGAACTCAACGAGTATGCCGAGCAGTTCCGACGTCGCATCGTCGGCATCGATCCCGAAGCGGGGGTCATGAAGCGG
>JAXHUR010000113.1:0-6749 GCA_034189505.1 Thermodesulfobacteriota bacterium
TGGGCACAATCTCTCTGACCACGGACAACGGACAACGGACAACGGACAACGGACAACGGACAACGGACAACGGACAACGGACAACGGACAACGGACAACGGACAACGGACAACGGACAACGGACAACGGACAACTATATGCGATTACCAGAAAAAATCAGCTTGTTTGGAATACTCGTGGCGGCGCTTCTGTTTCTGGCCGGTCCAGTCGGCGCGAAAGAAGTCCGCGGCTACGATTATCCCTTCGACAACCCCCTCGAGGCCACCGTTGTCGGCACTCCGGATGACTACCAGCCGGAACTCCCCGAAGAGATTCCCAAAGAGGTTATCAATATAAAGACCTTCGTCCGGCGGTCGGTGCCGAAAGTTTTCTGGTACGAAAAGGGTCTGGATTTCTCCCTCGTCGCTCAACCCCGAACAGCGCCGTTGATCTTTCTCATCGCCGGCACCGGGGCCGACTACAATTCAGGGAAAATGGTAATCCTGCAGCGTGCATTTTACAAGGCAGGGTTTCATGTGATCTCCCTTTCCTCGCCCACCCATATGAACTTTATCATATCCTCGTCCGAAACCATGGTCCCCGGCGACCTGCGCCATGATTCGCGCGATCTCTATCGCGCCATGGCGCTGGCTTGGCAGAAAGTACGGGACCAGATCGACGTCAGCGCCTTTCACCTGGCCGGGTACAGCCTCGGCGCCGCCCAGGCCCCTTTCGTCACGCAAATCGATGATGAACGGCAGCTGTTCAATTTTGAAAAAGTGATGATGATCAACCCCCCGGTTGACCTGTTTAAATCCGTCAGGCGCCTCGATCTCATGCTGGAGGAGAATATTCCCGGAGGCCCGGAGAATTTCAACGCCTGGTTCCGCGACGTCATGAACCATCTCGTACAGATCAACAGAGAGCTGGACCTGTTCAAGCTCAGCGAAGATGCTTTATATACCGTCTATAAGCATTACCCGGTGACGGATGATTTTCTTGCCGCGCTGATCGGCATCTCCTTCCGTATCTCCGCCGCCAACATGGTCTTTACCTCCGATGTGATGCACGGCGGCGGCTACCTGATCCCGCCGGGCGTTGAGCTGAGCCCCTACCAGCCCCTCGAAGATTACTTCATTGTGGCTCACCGCACCCCCTTTGGCGACTATTTCCGCGAATTCATGCTCGCCTATTACCAGCAGCGCGAGGAGGGCCTTACCGGGGAGGAACTGCAGAGAAGGCAGACCCTGCAGAGCATCGGGGACTACCTGCGCCAGAACCCCCGCCTGGCGCTGATGCACAATCGCGACGACATCATCGTCTCGCCCGAAGAAATTGACTGGTTGGAAAAAACAATGGGCGAGAGGGCGCGAATCTACCCCCATGGCGGCCACTGCGGCAACATGGCTCACTATGACAACCTGGCCGCGCTGGTGGCCTTTTTCACCGGGCAGGATCAGTGGAATGAAAATTGACCGCCGTTTCGGGCTGACCATCATTGCAGCGGTTGTTTTGCTGTGCGCGGGCTGCGGCCCTCTGGTGCCCCCCGCGCCCGAACCCATGCGCCAAGTCTCCCAATTCGTCTCGCCGGAAAAAGAGTATACCATCAAGGTGTTCGACCCCCTGGAGCGGGTCAATCGCCTGGTCTACCAGTTCAACTATTATTTCGATGTCTATGTTTTTCTGCCGACGGTTGACGGCTACCGCCGGGTCATGCCCGACTACGCCGAAGACCGGATCAGTAATTTCTTCGACAACGTTCTCGAGATCAACAACCTCGCAAACTGCATCCTGCAGCTCAAACCGAAGGCGATCGGCATAACCGCTGCGCGTCTGGTGGTCAACTCCACCGTGGGCGTGCTGGGGTTGTGGGATCCTGCCAGCGGCTGGGGACTGCCGCGTCAGGAGGAGGACCTGGGGCAGACCCTGGGTTACTTCGGTATCGGCAACGGCCCCTACCTGGTGCTGCCGGTGCTCGGCCCCTCCAACCTGCGCGATGCCCTCGGCAAAGGGGGCGATCTCTGGATTTTCAACGAGGTCGATCCCTTCAACTTCGAAAACAACCCCTTCTGGATCTCTTTGACCTACAACACCCTCAACGCCATCGACACCCGCAAGCGCACGCCGTTCAGGTATTACAGTACCGGGTCCCCCTTCGAATATGAATGGATCAGGCTGCTCTATACCGAGAAGAGATTTCTGCAGATCATGCAATAGGAAGAAGGTGGCTGCGCGCCCCCGCACCGAACACCAGTAAAGAAAACAAAAAAAGACCGGCACCCAGGGGAGGCTTCCTGGTGCCGGTCAATGCTTTGAGGGAGGGAGTCCTCAAAATGAAGAAGTTTTTTTCTGTTATCAAGCCTTCGCCTGCCACAACGAAACCTTGATGATGTGTACTCTATCGAACCCCGTCCATAAAAAACAGCGCCATCCCCGCAAAAATTTCAATATATAACCACTTTCGTCATCTGTGCGAATACACAGTCTGGAAAGTTTGAAAGATTTCTCTCCGTCTTGCTTTTCCTCCGCGCCTCTCCGTTAAAAGCCGTTGAGAAGGAAGTCAACAACTGCAAAAATTTCCACACGCGTTTGACACAATCATTTTTAATCACTATAGTTCAAATATAATCAAACCCGGGAAAATCAGGAGTTCTGCCATGCCACAGGCAAAAACCAAAGTCCTTACAGCACACGTTCCTATCACCTTGGCCGAAAAGGTCGATCAGATGGCCGAGCGCCTCGATCGGTCCCGCGGCTGGGTCATGAAGCAGGCCCTGTCGGCCTGGGTCGACCAGGAAGAAGAACGCAGTCGTCTTACCCGGGAGGCCCTGGCTGACGTGGATGCCGGCAGCGTTATCGATCATCAGGCCGTGCAGGCATGGGCCGAAAGTCTGGATAACGACAAGCCGTTGCCCGTGCCGCAGTGATAGTGCTGAAGTGGACAGGCAGGGCGGTTTCCGACCTGGCGAGGCTTTATGAGTTTTTAGTGCTGGTGAACCGGGAAGCGGCTGCGCGCACGGTACAGGCCCTCACCAGCGCCCCGACCAGCTTGTTGGCAAACCCGCGCATCGGCGAAAAGCTCGAAGAATTCGAGCCACGCGAGGTTCGCCGAATTCTCGTCGGGCATTATGAGATGCGCTACGAAATTCAGGAATCCACGATCTACGTGCTACGACTGTGGCATACCCGCGAGGATCGGTAGCGACTTTTCCTTCCATAGGGGTGCTTTCGCAAAAGGCCTCGCTGGACAAAAAAAAACCGGCACCCAGGGGAGGCTTCCTGGTGCCGGTCAAAGTGTCAACCGACTTATTCATGCAACCGGAGTGCACTCATCCCCAGCTCGATTCCAAGAATTTCTCTCCGTCTTGCTTTCCCTCCGCGCCTCTCCGTTAAAAGCCGTTAAGAAGGAAGTCGACAGCTGCAAGAATTTCGATGCGTTGCTCTGCGAGCGAGGCCACCTTGTTCCGTAGATTGCGGGCAGGGTAACCCGCCATTTCGGGAGTTCCCATAATCACATCCCGGCCAATAATGTTGAATTGCGGGCAGAGCTTTTTTATCCCGTATTCACCAAGCGAAGCCGAGAGCAGCGGGACGACGACCCGCGTTGCAAGGTCGTTATGAAGACTATGTTGAACATCGAGCAGGAAGGGAATGTGTTCATTCGAGTCCGCGTCCTCATTTTCGTAAACATCAAACTGAGCCATCAAAATCTCCTCGTGCGGGAGCCGAAAATTCCATCTCTCTCAATGTGCTCATTGTAGGCGGCGATAGCGTCCTTGTTCTCCGCAAGCCAGCGTCCCTCAAGTTTCTCGCGAAGCGTGATAACAAGTGCTTCCTCAAACGTTTGAGAAAGGTTGATGCCTTCCTCTTTCGCCTGTCGCAAAAGGTCGGAGTTGGCGTTGAGGTTCACGGATCTTTTCTGGGCCGCGTGATCGTAGAGTTTTTTGGCTTCCATGGGCGAGGCTCCTTTCTGCGCATGCTTGATGCTTATAATTTACCAGCATTTCTATCGCGCGTAAAGAGGCGGTCTCAAGGATCAGATGGTCTTAGAAAAGGGAGAACCCACGCGCTTGCCAAGTTGAAACTTTAAGGGGTTGCCGGACAGACTGCTGGGATAACGAGAAGAGATTTTTGCAGGTCGGATAATACGGCAAAAAAAACCGGCACCCAGGGGAGGCTTCCTGGTGCCGGTCAATGCTTTGAGGGAGAGAGTCCTCAAAATGAAGAAGTCTTGTTCACAAGTTTTCGCCTGCCACAACGAAATCTTGATGATTCGTACTCTATCGAACCCCGTCCATAAAAAACAGCGCCATCCCCGCAAAAAAATCAATAGATAACCACTTTCGTCATCTGTGCGGATGCACAGTCCAACCTTTTGAAAGCACTTCAGGATATTACAGCTTTATTCGATTTAAATTAATATTTTCAATAACTTCTCTCCAGCTCTCTCTTTCTCCCCGTCTCTGCGTTAAAACCCGATCCCAGGTGCGGAAGAGATACAAATAACCCAATCAAGATGAGCGAGGGGTGGGGGAGATCACCCACTTTTGGGTGAAGACCCCCATATTCAATTAGTGCGATTATATGATCCACAGGGCTTCATCCAGGCCATAAAATCAATGAATTCAGCAGCTAATGAGAGTGTTGGAAAGGCTTAAAGTTGGCTGGCACGCGGGGTGCAGGAGATGGTGCCCGGAGTGAATGGATGCAATCAAGACCGGTGGCACTCTGAGACTCTTCACCACCTAAAATTGGGGATGGCGATCAGGATGAACACACAGCGCAGCAGAAAATCTGCTTCCAACCCTGGACCGATGCTGTCGGTCATGGCGCTGCTGTTGTCATCGCTGCTGGCCTCTACCGCGTGCGCCGGAGTCGAGGCCGCGTTTGCCTACAAGCTCTCTGACTTTTCAGGCCCGGTGCCCTCCCTGTGGGCCAAGGTGGATGTGGACAGCCGCTTCGACGAGGCCTATGCCCTCAATATCGGCGATGGCCTGATCCAGATCTACAACGAATCGGCCATGCAGGTGCACAGCTACGGCGAAAATTACGGGCTGGCCTCGGCGACCGATCTGGCCGTAGCGGAGGAGGGCGAGGTGTACGTGCTCTTCTCCCGCCGGGCCTCCGGTCAGCTGCTGCGGCTCGATTACCGGGGCAAGCTGATCGAGACCGTAACGATTGCCGATGTGCCGGACGAGTTTCTTCCTCTCTATCCGACCTTCATGGACTACCGCGACGGTGAAATCTACCTGGCGGACAGCCAGAACATGACGATGGTGGTGGTCGATCTGAACGGGCGCTTTCAACGCGGTCTCGATCTGCGCAGCTTTCTCCTTGCGGCCTCGCAGGAAGAGTTGAATCAGGATGAGCTGCGCGATTCGCGCCGCGCTTCAATCGAGGAAAAAATCGAATCGCTCAAACAGGCTGGGCTGGGTGGCTTCAGCGTCGATGCTCAGGGGCAGCTCTATTTCACCGTTCCGACCCTGTTCAGCGCCTATCGCATGCAACCCGACGGCCGGTTCGAGGCATTCGGCACCTCCGGCGGCGCCAAAGGCAAGTTCGGAGTTGTGGCCGGCATCGAGGCCGACGAACACGGCAATATTTATGTCGCCGATCGTCTGCGCAGCGTGGTGCTGATTTTCGACGACGAATTCAACTTTCAGACCGAAATGGGTTATCGCGGCGACGCCCCCCACAACCTGGTGGTGCCCGATGACCTCGCGGTCGACGTCCGCAACAACAAGCTTTATGTGTCGCAGGCGGCCAATCTCGGTGTCAGCGTTTTCAAGCTCCGCTTCAACTGAGCGGGAAGCGCGGTCACTGGAGAAATGAAGAAGAGACGAACAGATTTCGATCCGGAGAGGAGGTGAAGGTCAAAGGTATCCGCGGATCATTGCAGCACCCTGGTCACGGTGCTTCCGGAACTGCCAACGGAAGCCCACATTCTCCGTAAAGGGTAAACCCATCGCGAGGTGGGGACACAAAGCCTACGGGTCCCACAGGGACGGCCGGGTTGTCGGAGTGAATTTTCCCCAAAAAAATTCGGAGGATGTACAAAATGAAGAAGTTTTTCACTGTTTCACTTGCTGTTGCCGGTGCCCTGCTGCTCGTCAGCGGCTCGGCCTTCGCCTTCCACGGCGGCGGTGTCGCCCATTGCGACGGCTGCCACTCGATGCATAGTGGTGGCGCCTCAGGCCCCTCCCTGCAGAAAGGTTCCGACAACAGCTCAACCTGCCTCAACTGTCATAACGGCGCCGATCGCTACCATGTCAACAGCGCCGACGGCAGCAACACCAACGAAGGCGGCGACTTTCACTGGGTCAATGATAACGGTTATACTTATAATACGTCACATACCCCAGGTGAAGTAGCTCCCGCACCTATTGATTACGACAATTCTGGCCACAATGTCATTGCCGCGGATTTCGGCATGGCGGCTGACTCAAATCTGACGGCAGCACCCGGCGGCTCCTTTCTGGCGTCTGCCCTGGGTTGCTCCAGCTGCCACGACCCGCATGGCCAGGCGCAGGGCGGCGTCACCGCCGGCGCACTCCCGATCTCGGTATCCGGTTCCTATGGCGAGGTACCGCCTGAAGGCACCATCGCCGGCAACTACCGCATTCTGTATGACAGCAACAAAACCGGCTTCTCCGAAGACGCTCCCATCGCCCGCGCCAACAGCTATGACGGCGCTTCGGTCCAGTACGGTTCCGGCATGAGCGGCTGGTGCGCCAACTGCCATGGGCAATTTTATTCCAACAGTGCTTCTG
>JAXHUR010000114.1:0-6478 GCA_034189505.1 Thermodesulfobacteriota bacterium
GCTGCAATTGCTCTCGCTGCTTCGACGTACGTAAGTACGCCTCATTGCTCGACAATCGCGCGCCTTGCATTTGGCGCTTTTTGCTTGGCCATCGACATTAATGCTTTTTTGCGAAAGCATCTTCTTTGGCTACAGGGTGATTATGAACGAAAAAATGAAGATTCTGATTGCCGCTTCCGAAGCGGTTCCTTTCATCAAGACCGGCGGGTTGGCCGATGTGGCCGGCGTCCTCCCCCGTTATCTGGAGCAGCTTGGATTCGATTCCTGCCTGGTGCTGCCCCGCTATGCTCTCATCGACCCCGATGTTTTTTCCCTGGAACGCCTGCCTGGCGTGTTGACGGTTCCCATGGGTGTACTCGGACAGCAGTTTGCTGCGGTCTACCGGGGTGCAATCCCCGGCTGCTCAGCGCCGGTTTATTTCATTGAACATGAAGGATACTTCGGTCGCTCAGGACTGTATGAAGAGGATGGCGAAGGCTACCCCGACAATGGTGAGCGCTTTGTTTTTTTCTCCAAGGCCTGTCTCGAACTGGGGAAAATGACCGGCTTTCGCCCCGATGTGATTCATCTGCATGACTGGCATACCGCGGCGATTGCCCCGCTGCTCAATACCGCTTATCGCTTCGACCCGCTTGTGGGAGAGGCCGCCAGCGTGCTGACGCTGCACAACCTCCAGCATCAGGGCTGGGCACCCAAGGATCTGATGGAGGTCCTCGGCATCGGCTGGGCGCACTTCAACTACCTCGAGCTCGAGATGTACGACCAGGTCAATCTGCTCAAGGGGGGGATCTATCACGCCACCCAGCTGTGCACGGTCAGCGAGGGCTACGCGCGTGAAATTCAGACGCCGGCCTACGGAGAGGGGCTTGACGAGGTGCTGCGCGACTGCAACTGGAAGCTGCACGGCATTCTGAACGGGGTGGATTACGACGAATGGAACCCCGAAACAGACCCGCTGCTGGCGGCGCGCTACTCGGTGGATGACCTGTCCGGAAAGGCCGTCTGCAAAAAGGACCTTCAGCAGGTCTTCGGACTGCCGCAGCGCGACGATGTACCGTTATTCGGTCTGGTTTCAAGATTGGTCAAACAGAAGGGAATCGATATCCTGGCGGCCGCCATCGATCGCATTCTGGCGCTTGACCTGCAGATGGTGCTGGTCGGCAACGGCGAGCCCTGGGCGCACTTCTTCTTCGGCGATGTCGCAGCGGCACACCCCGACAAGTTCGCCTGTTTCATCGGTTACGACAATGCCCGCGCTCACAAGGTGGAGGCAGGGGCCGATTTTTTCCTGATGCCGTCGCGCTTCGAGCCCTGCGGGCTCAACCAGATGTACAGCCTGCGTTACGGCACTCCGCCTATCGTGCGGGCGACCGGCGGCCTGGATGACAGTGTCGAAAATTACGATGTGCGGACGCGCACCGGGACCGGCTTCAAGTTTCTCGATCCAACCCCCGAGGCGCTTTACGACACCGTCGGCTGGGCCGTGCACACCTGGTACAACGATCGGGAAGGGCTCGATTCCTTGATCCGCAACGGCATGACGCGCCGCTTCAGTTGGGAAGCTGCCGCCCGCAAGTACGGTCGTCTGTACCGCCGGGCGGCGGAGTGGGGGCGCTGAAATACGGCCGATTGTCCACGGCCCCGGCTTATTCGCGGTTGAAGCGGGGCAGCAGGCGGATATCCTGATTGTCGCCCGAGCCGTCGCCCGGGTTCTTGCCGCGGCCGTCGGAGAGCTGAACCTGGTTGCCTTCGCGATCGAGTACGGTATTGTCGTCGAGGATCACCAACCCGAAGCGGTCCATCACATCCTGGCGATAGCGCTGCTGGCTGGTCATTCTGCGCATGCGCAGCCGGTAGCTCAGTACCAGCCACAAAATGGCGAAAATCGTCGCCACGCCCAGGATAACCGAAAAGGCAATCACGAAATAACGCACCGCGCTTTCACCGGCGCGCGCCATATAGGCGGCGATGATGTCCATGTTGAAGCCGACCCAGCATGCGACGATCAGCAGCAGCAGGCTTAGCAGAAAGGGAACCCGTTGGGTCAGGTTCAGGAATTTGTAGATCCTGCCGTCTTCACTTTCGGCCAGGGGGCTTGACGTTGCAAACTGCTGATCCGGTGCCCGGAAAATATAGCGATTGAACGTCAGCACAATAATGGCGAAGATGAAGGTGATGGCAATCGGCGCAGTAAAGGATGCGAAGATAAAGGCCTTCCAGGGGAAAATCCCCTGTTCGCCGGCCAGAGTGTTGATGAAGCAGACAAAGAAGATCAGGCCTTCGACCACCAGAATGGTGACCAGATAGTTTACGAAAAAGGTTTTGATTTCACTCCGTCCGAAGACTCCGCCAACACCGTCGGCGGAACGGGCGTCTTGATGAGAGTCCATTTTTGCGTTCATGGCTTTGTGTCCTGTTGAAAAGGAATTCCGGATCGAGGTTGTTGTTTACAACTCCGGATTATAACCTGAATGGCGGGATTTCTTAAGGGTAAATCTCAATCGGTGTGTTATTTGTCACCATCCGCCAGATTTCCTCAATGGCATCGTTGCTGACCGCGATACACCCTTCGGTCCAGTCGATGGCCTCGAAAAGCTCCGGAGCCTGGGCAAATTCATTGGGGATACCGTGAATCATGATGGCGTGGCCCGGCTTTTGACCGCGGCGCAGGGCCCGTTCATAATCCCGGCGATTGGGGTAGGAGATGTGGATCGATTTGTAGAAACGGCTGCTGGGATTGCGCCAGTCCAGGACATAACGCCCTTCGGGAGTGCGGCCATCTCCTTCGTACTGTTTATGGCCGACGGGGTTATTCCCCAGCGCGATCGGAAAGGTTCGCAGGATACGGCCCCCGGCGATTAATTGCAGTTGGCGCTGGGACTTCTTTACCACGACCAGGTCCGCTTGCGCTGCGGTTCGTGCCATCGACAGGGACGGTAAGAGGAGCAGGAACAGCAGAAGAGTCAAATGTCCGACAAACTCGATTGAGATCTTTTTTTTCATGGGGGCTCGCCGTGTCGAGTCTGCTGGGGGTGGGTCAATTCATCCATTGTGATTTGATGACACCAGGGTTCATTTCTTTTCGTTCTTGAATAGCAAAGATCATTCCCATGCTGCAAGTCATTGATGATACTTTTCCACCGGTGTCGTAAAAATACCGTAAATCAACATGTTCTCCGTCAATTGGCCAGGCTCTGCCGCGATTTTGCCGGTGCAGCCCGCTTGGACGGGAATCGGTCCGCATGCGGGTAGAACTTGCCGTTTTTGCAGCCCCTGTGATATTTACTCTCTCTTATGCCGAAGATACGTTACTACATCAGTGGCCACGGCCTGGGTCATGCCAGTCGCGGCTGTCAGATTATCAATATCCTGCGCAGACTCTATCCCGAAGTCCGTGTTGAGGTGGTGTCCAACGCCCACGCCTGGTTCTTTGAGGAGGTTCTTTCTCGGGGGGTGCCGGTCGCGCACCGGCAGCTTGATGTGGGCGTGATCCAACGCGACAGCCTGGTCATGGATGAGGTTGAAACGCTGCGCGCGGCCCGGAGGCTTCAGCGTGAGAGCCGACGCTTGATTGAGGAAGAAACGCGTTCTCTGCGTGAATCGGGAATTGATCTGGCTGTCTCGGATATCGCCTCCAAGGTTTTTCCTGCCGCCCGTGGCGCAGAAATCATGAGCGTGGGGATTGCCAATTTTACTTGGGAATGGATCTACCAGGATTTTGTTGCACGACATCCGGACTACGCAGATGTTGTCTCCGCTCTTCACGGGGAATACCGCCAGGCGTCAAAATACCTTCTGCTTCCTTTTCATGGCGATTTTCCTGCCGAAGTGCCCCAGCAAGAGCTGCCGCTGGTTGCCCGCAGAGCCTGCCGGTCGCGCGATGAGGTGCGAAAAGCCCTTGGCTTGCCTGCTAACCGGCAGGTGGCCCTCGTCTCCTTTGGCGGATTTGGTGTCGAAGGCCTTGATTTAAAGGCTCTTGGGCGTCTGGAAGGCTGGACGTTTCTTGTTGAGTCCCGGATGGGAAGCGGCGCGGAGAATGTGCAGGTGATCGCGCACCGGGCCCTGCCTTATCCCGACCTGGTGGCGGCTGCCGACGTGGTGGTCACCAAGCCGGGCTACGGGATTGTTTCCGAGGCGATTGCCAACGATACCGCCGTGCTTTATGTCTCCCGCGGCGCTTTTCGCGAACAGGCTCTTCTGGTTCAGGCCCTGTCGCGATTTGCCCGCGCCTGTGAGATCGACAAGAAGGCGCTGCTGCGCGGAGACTGGGGCCCTTTTCTCGAGCGGGCCCTGACTCAGGCGCGTCCCTCTGAAAGCCTTCAGATTGACGACGGGACGGTGGCCGCACGGCAGCTCGCGGAACTTGTGGGGGTGGAGCGGGGCCGCAGAGCATGAGCGCCGAACTGAGTTCGAAATCCTGCGTCACACCGGCGCAGCTTTTCTTCCGTGAGCAGGATATCCCGACAAGCTGGCGACCTGGACCGCTGCGCGAGCAGCGGGAATATCTGGTCAATGGGTTTTTAAGGATCTGGCCGGGGGTCTTGACGGACGTTTTCTCTCCCATTCCGGTCAGGCGGGCAGACCGATTGGAACCCCGGCTGCTCGGCCGGGTGCCCAGTCTCGGCAGGGCCGCTGCGCTGGAAGCCCTGGCGGCTGCCCGGGCCGCCTATGATCGCGGGCGCGGACAATGGCCGACCCTGGGGGTTGCCGGGCGTGCGGCGGTGATAAGGGAGTTTGCCCACAGGCTGGCTTCCTGCCGCGCTGAAATGGTTCTGCTTCTGATGTGGGAAACAGCCAAAAGCCGTGCTGAAGCCGAGGCCGAGTTTGAGAGAACCCTGCGCAACCTGCATGAAGCGCTGCAAGAGGCGCAGAGTCTGGTCGGCAGTGGTGAGGTTGTGCCCCGCGAAGGGATCAGTGCCCGCTGCGGCCGGGCTCCACGGGGTGTCGCCCTTTGTCTGGGTCCCTGCAATCACCCCCTCAACGAGACGTTCGCCACCCTGATCCCCGCTCTGTTGATGGGAAATACGGTGGTCCTCAAGCCGCCCCGTTACGGCGTGCTGCTGTTTCGTCCGCTGCTGGCTATGTGGCGCGAGCTGCTGCCTCCGGGTGTTGTCAATGTCATTTACGGTGAAGGGGATGAAGTGCTGCTGCCGCTGATGCACAGCGGCGATGTCGATGCGCTGGCCTTCATCGGTTCCCCGCAGGTCGGACAGGCTCTGGCACAGGCCCACCCGCGGCCGCTGCGCCTGAAGACGGTGATGGGGCTGGGCGCCAAGAATGCGGCGGTGGTTCTGCCGGGTGCAGATCTTCAACAAGCGGCGCGCGAGTGTCTGCTTGGCGCCCTGGCGTTCAATGGCCAGCGCTGCACCGCGTTGAAGATCCTGTTTGTCCATCGCGACGAGGTGTCTTGCTTCGTCGATCTTTTCCTGCGCGGTCTGCGCGCGGTGCGCTGGGGAATGCCCTGGCAGCAGGGGGTGTGGCTTACCCCCCTGATTGAACCGTACAGGCCTGCCTACTTAAGGGAATTGCTGGCGGATGCCCTGCGGCAGGGCGCGCACATTCTCAACCCGGACGGTGGCGCGGGTAGCGGTCCCTGGTTTCCGCCCACGGTGGTCTCCCCGGTGACTTCCGCCATGCGCCTGTGGCGGGAAGAGCAGTTCGGGCCGCTGGTGCCGATCGTTTCATTTGACTGTTGGACCGAAGTCGAAGACTATCTCGACCAGTGCGACTATGCTCAGCAGATCAGCCTGTTTGCCCGCGATGCGGCACAGCTGGAACCCCTGGTTGACCCTCTGGTCAACCAGGTGGGGCGCGTCAATCTCAACTGCAAATGCCAGCGCGGCCCGGATAACCTGCCGTTCGGCGGTCGGAAGGACTCGGCCGTAGACACCTTGTCTGCCCGGGAGGTGCTGACCTCCCTGTCCCTGCCTGTCGTCGTGGCGACGCGCGACAGTGCCGAGAGTCGCTGCCTGGTGGATAGCCTGTCCGCTTCGGGCCGGTGTCGCTTTTTTTCGAAAGATTGAGGCCCCATGAGTGGGACCATTTTTACCCCTCCCTCTTTGTGGAACTGTATAAAAAAGGCCGACCCGGCGAATCCCGGGTCGGCCTTTTTGCTTACCAACAGGTGAAAAACAACAGTCTTGAAAAATCAGCCGCCGCCGTAGGAGTGCAGGCCGGACAGAACCAGATTGACGCCGAGGTAGCAGAACAGGGTGGCGGCAAAACCGAATATCGACAGCCAGGCGGCTTTGCGGCCGACCCAGCCGCGTGTGAAGCGGGCATGCAGAAAGGCGGCATAGATGAACCAGACGATGAGACTCCAGGTCTCTTTCGGATCCCAGCTCCAGTAGGTGCCCCAGGCGTAATTGGCCCAGGCGGCCCCGGTAATGATCCCCAGGGTCAGCAGCGGAAAGCCGATCATGATCGCTTTGTAGTTGATGTCGTCAAGCACTCGGGTGCTGGGAAAAATCGACAGGAT
>JAXHUR010000115.1:0-6261 GCA_034189505.1 Thermodesulfobacteriota bacterium
CGGTGGTGGTTCTTTTAATATGGGGACTGATCCGGCGGGTCAAGCACCGCCTGATCAAGCAGCCGAAACACGAGATCTGACAATGCTGAAGGGAGTTGTGGCTCCCCCCCCCTCCCAACCTCCCCCCGCTGGGGGGAGGGGCAAGGCAGAACTCTTGTTCGCGAAACGGAAATTTTCAAAAAATCAGACACTCGTCCTCTGCGGCAGTTGCGCACTCTTTCCTCTTGGCAAGCGCAACGAAAGAACCCCCGCCGCCAGAAGAAACAACGTGGAAACCCACAGGCATCCCGTCAGCCCCGCCACCTGAAACACCACCCCCGAAAGCAGGGTGCCCACCAGGCGTCCCGCGGCATTGGCCATATAGTAGAAGCCGACATTGAGGGCGACCTCATCGCTTTCGGTGTAGGCCAGGATCAGGTAGCTGTGCACCGCCGAGTTCAGGGCGAAAACCAGTCCGAACAGAGCAAGCCCCGCCACCACCGTCACCCAGGGGGACAAGCCGGCATGGACCCCCAGCGCGATCAGCGCCGTCAGCACCGCCAGGGAAAACGCTCCCAGACTCGCGGCGCCCCCTTTGGGCGTGCCGCCGGCCAATCCGCGCCGCAGCAGATTAGGCGCCAGCGCCTGCACGCCGCCGTAGCCGATCACCCACAGGGCCAGAAAGCCGCCGACCTCGGCATGCCCCCACCCCAGTCGGGCGGACAGGAAAACCGGCAGCCCCACCACGAACCAGATGTCACGGGCACCGAACAGAAACAGGCGCGCGGCCGAGAGCAGATTGATTTCGCGGCTCTTCGATAAAATGCTTGAAAACGCAACCTTTTTCTTCACCCGCCCCATCTCGCGGGGCAGCGACAGGACCGCAGCCGCCAACACCACCGCCAGCCCTGCCGCCATGGCGTAGAGGGCGCCGCGAAAACCCAGCGCAGTCAAAAGAACACCGCCCAGAAAAAACCCGGCTCCCTTGAGGGCATTCTTCGAGCCGGTCAGAATCGCCACCCACTTGAAGAGCGCTCCCTGTGCGTCCTCAGGGATCAGCACCTTGATCGCACTTTTGGAACTCATCTTGGTGAGATCCTTGGCGATCCCTGAAAGCGCCTGCGCCGCCATGACATAAGCGACTGAAACGACCACACTCCATCCGGGGTCGAGCAGCGCCAGCATGGACAACGCCAGGATCTGCAGCGCAAGCCCTGCGAACAGGGTGAGCTTGAGCCCGAAATGGGCACCGATCCAGCCACCCACCAGGTTGGTGACAATGCCGAAGAATTCATAAAACAGAAAAAGGAAAGCGATCTGCACCGGGGTGTAGCCCAGCGCGTGGAAATGCAGCAGCACCAGCATGCGCAGCGCGCCGTCGGTCAGGGTAAAGCCCCAGTAAGCCCCGGTCACCAGGGTGTAGTTGCGCAGATCGCTCATCACAGACTCGCAGTCACTTTTCTGCAGAGTTCCATCATGTGGCCAATTCTGTTGATGTCGATGCGAATGCTCATAAGAACAAATCCCCTTACCGGAAATAATTTTTTCGGGAACGATAGGACTATTTCTATCAGGAAATGATGAGAGAATTCATTTTCGCTCCAGAATATCGGCAGACTGCTGAATCAGACTTGATTCAACACAGATCATAAGCTATGACTTCCGATATGCAAAGCTCCCAACAAGTTCCTGAACTCTGCCCTGACGTGACGGGCGTCATTCTCGCGGGAGGGCGCAGTCGCCGCATGGGGCGCGACAAGGCGACCCTGGAGATCGGCGGTCAGACCCTTTTCGAGCGCACCCTGGCGATGCTGCAGGGCATCTTCAGCCAGGTGCTGATCGCCGGCGATCGTCCAGATCTGGCGACGGCGCAGGTCCCCTGCGTGCCGGACATCTACCCCGGCAGCGCCCTGGGCGGCCTGCACGCCGCACTCAAGGCCGCTGCAACGCCCTGGGTGTTTGTCACTCCCTGCGATCTGCCTTACCCGGATGAGGGTTTGATCCGCCTGCTGCTGGACCACCGTGAGGGATATGAGGTGGTCATACCCCGCACGCCTCAAGGCCTCGAGCCGGTTTTTGCGCTCTACCATAAAACCTGCCTCCCCCTGATGGAGGAGATGCTCCGGCGGGGCGATTATCGCATTTACGATTTTTATCCGCAGGTCCGCGTGCATTACCTTGAGGTTCAGATTCTTTCTGCCGACTGGCAGCGAGCCCTGCTCAATCTCAATACGCCGCAGGATCTGCAGCGCCTGAAAAAGGAGTCTCCCATGTCGCCCCCCGTTGTTTCCATTGTTGCCAAAAGCGGCACCGGCAAAACCACCCTTCTGGAAAAACTGATCGCCGAAATGAAATTCCGCGGTTACCGTGTCGGCGCGATCAAGCACGATGCCCACAGCTTCAGCATCGATCATGAGGGCAAGGACTCCTGGCGGATGACCCAGGCCGGCGCCGACACCATGCTGATCACCTCGCCGGAAAAAATCGCCATGGTCAAACAGAACACCCGGGCCGAAGAACCGCCGCTGACTGAAACCATTCAGACCTATTTCAACGATGTCGACATTGTACTGACCGAAGGGTTCAAGCGCAGCGCCATGCCCAAAATCGAAGTCCATCGCAGGGAGCGAAGCCCCACGCTGCTGTGCCGCGGTAAAGAACACGACTCCACCCTCTTCGCCGTCGCCTCCGACGAACCGCTGGAACTCGACGTGCCGGTCTATGACATCAACGATGTCCAAGGCCTCTGCGACCTGATTACGCAGCGTTTCCTGTCATGAGACTTGGACCGCCTTCAAGCGGTACTCAACCCGAAGATTGGCAAGAAATCCGCCGCAACTTTTAACGGACGAAAGGACTGACCTTGAAACGCCTTGTTTCCATCATCATGATCTTCTGCGCCGGTATCGTGCTCACAGTTTCTGCATCTTCTGCCGCCCAGGCGCAGAAGCCCGCCATCGCCGCTGCGGCAGACCTGCAGTTCGCCTTGAAGGAGATTGCCACACGTTTTCAGCAGGAAACGGGCCTGGAGGTGAGTCTGTCCTTCGGATCTTCGGGGAACTTCACTCACCAGATCGCTCAGGGAGCCCCCTTTGAGCTGTTTCTGTCGGCAGACGAAAATTACATCTTTCATTTAGCCCGGAAAGGGCTCACCGTTGATCAGGGAACACTCTATGCGATCGGCCGTATCGTCCTGTTTGCCCCCCACGGCTCGCCGCTTCGTGTCGATGAATCATTGCGGGATCTGCAAGTCGCCATCACTGACGGCCGCATCAAACGATTTGCCATCGCCAATCCGGAACATGCACCCTACGGCCGCGCAGCGCAAGCCGCGCTTCTGCATAAGAATCTGTGGGAGCCCCTTTCGCCTTTCCTGGTTTTCGGCGAAAACGCCAGCCAGGCCACGCAATTCGCCGCGGCCGGCACCTCTCAGGGCGGCATCATTCCCCTGTCGCTCTCCAAAGCTCCACAGATCAGCCGACTCGGCAGCTTCGCTCTGATCCCCGCCGATTGGCATGCCAGCGAGCCTCTGCGCCAGCGAATGGTGCTGATGAAAAAAGCGGGCGATACGGCACGGAAATTCTACCAATACCTGCAGCAACCGTCCGCCCGCGGCATTTTCGTTCAATTCGGGTTTGTTCTGCCTGACGAGGGCAATCATTGATGGATTGGACCGCGATCAATCTCTCCGGTAAACTGGCCCTGGTCACGCTTCTCTTCCTGATGCCCCCTGCCATCTTCACCGCCCGCTGGCTGGCGATGACATCCCTGCGCGGCAAACACTGGATCGAGGGCCTGCTGGCGCTGCCGCTGGTTCTGCCGCCCACCGTTGTCGGCTATTATCTGCTGGTGGCCATGGGAGGGAACGCCTTTCTCGGGCGCTGGTTCGAAGCCGTTACAGGCAGCACCCTAGCCTTCAGCTTTACCGGCCTGGTCGTGGCCTCGGTCATCTTCAATATTCCTTTTGCGGTGCAACCCGTGCAGCGCGCATTTGAAGCGATCTCGCCGGAGATCCACGAAGCGGCAAAATGCTGTGGACTGACGTTCTGGCAGGCTTTTGTCAGGATTGACCTGCCTCTGGCGTGGCCTGGGATTCTGTCAGCCTGCGTGATGACTTTTGCGCATACTTTGGGCGAATTCGGCGTGGTGCTTATGGTGGGCGGCAACATCCCTGGCGAGACCAAAACCGTAGCCATCTCCATTTACGACAGGGTCCAGTCTTTCGATTTCGGTTCCGCCGGCGCCATGTCGCTGCTGCTCCTGATCATTTCGCTGGCAACCATCGGCGTGAGCTATGGGCTGGTGGCCCGCCTCTTGAAACGACGGCATTCTCCATGAACCTGTCTCTTGAACTTTATCATGACGCACCGCCCCTGGATTTTCGTGCCGAGATCCCTGTAGGGCGCATTACCGCCTTAGTCGGTCCTTCCGGCAGCGGAAAGACCTCGATTCTAAGAACCATTGCCGGTCTTCTGCGCATTCAACACGCACGCATTTCTCTTGCCAATGAAATCTGGGACGCCGCCACCAGGCACCGTTTGACTCGCGACCGATCAATCGGCATGGTTTCTCAGAATTACGGCCTGTTTCCTCACCTCAACGTTCAGAGCAATGTTGAAACGGCCCTGACCCACCTTCCCCCTTTCCGGCGCAGAGAGCGCGCGCTCGCCTGTCTCAAGCTCGTCCACATCGCCGGGCTCGAAAATCGCCGCCCTCATGAACTCTCCGGGGGGCAGAGGCAAAGAGTCGCCCTGGCACGGGCCATTGCCCGTGAGCCCCAGGTGCTGCTGCTCGACGAACCGTTTTCGGCGGTGGACCGCAGCACGCGCAAGCGCCTGTACGTTGAACTGCGTCGTCTCCACCAGCAACTCGGCGCCACCATTCTGCTGGTGACTCACGATCTTGACGAGGCCGCACAGCTGGCATCACATCTGATTCTGATCAATCATGGACGAGTGATCCAGACCGGCCCCACCAACGAGGTTCTGACCCGTCCCACCAGCGAACAGGCCGCGCGACTGCTCGATATCCCCAATATTTTTGAAGGTCTGATTGCGCCCGGCTCGCTTGAGGCGACCCAGCTCCGTTGGGGGCCCCATACTCTCAACACAGCCGGAGAGTTCCCTTCAACGCCGGACGGCAGAGTGAAATTTGCCGTGCTGCCGCAAAACATTCTCATGGTCAAAGAGGACAAACCCTGGGGGCCTCATCTGGAGAATCCAATCCCCGTGACCATAACGGACGTCATCACCCTGGGTGGAGAAATCATCATCTGGCTGCGGCCCGAAGGGCTGCCGGCGACTAATCTGCAGATGCGGCTGCCCGAAAGAGCCCTGCGACGTTATCCGGTCACGCCGGGAACGCGGGTTACGGTGTGCCTGCGCTCAACGGAAGTCATCCCCCTTGCCGCTCCCCGAAACGACAATTGAAATTTCGGCTTTAGAGATTCCGACCTCAGCCCGCCAGCAGTTTGGCGATCTGCTCGGGCTTGAGCAGCTTGCCCTGTGAGACAACCTTGCCGTCGATGGCGAGTCCCGGCGTCGACAGCACACCGAATTTGGTAATTTCGTTAAGGTCGCTGACTTTTTCCAGCTCGATCTCCTGTCCGACGGATCGGGCCGCAGCTTTGGCGTTGTCGGCGAGTTTGTTGCACTTGGCGCAACCGGTTCCCAGAATCTGAACTTTTTTCATCTGTCATCTCCTTCTGTTGAAATTGAGGCAACTTGGATCATGCCTTTAGGAGGCTGTTGACTTTGGAAGAATCTACTGCGAAACCAGCAAATCGGACCATATTTCCGCAAATTTTCGACAAATAGGTCTACTATTCGCTCTCAAATTTCCGAAAATCTGTCCTCGGTTTGCCAATTTATCGTGACGATCCCCAAAGTCAACAGCCTCCTAGATGGTGAAAAACGATCCGTAAATCAGGCCGCTGATGGTGGCCATAATGATGACCAGCACCACAAAGACGACTGTTTTTTTGGTGCCGATGACGC
Organism: Thermodesulfobacteriota bacterium; assembly: GCA_034189505.1. GTDB lineage: Bacteria > Desulfobacterota > Desulfuromonadia > Desulfuromonadales > Geoalkalibacteraceae > Geoalkalibacter_A. The sequence goes on from JAXHUR010000115.1 coordinate 5,976, forward strand.
TGCGGATCACCAGCATGTTGGGCAGGCTCAGGGCCGGCCCCGCCAATAAAAGAGCCAACGCAGGCCCCTGTCCCATGCCGGAGCCGATCAGTCCCTGCAGAATCGGCACTTCGGTCAGTGTGGCGAAATACATAAACGCGCCTACAACGGAAGCAAACAGGTTGGCCTGAAGCGAGTTGCCGCCCACCATCTGTGCGATCCACTCCGAGGGGATCAGCGCCTCATGACCGGGGCGGCCGAGGAGCGCACCCGCGATCAGAACGCCCCAGAACAACAGCGGCAGGAT
>JAXHUR010000116.1:0-6206 GCA_034189505.1 Thermodesulfobacteriota bacterium
GACCGTGTCAGGGGTGAGTTCCGGCTCGCCGTCGCGGACCGGAATGTTGGTGATGCGGCCGAAGTTGATGTCCTGCATCAACTCGATGAGTCGCCGCTTCGGTGGGGTGAGGTGTGCTTTGTTGACTTGTGCCACTGCCAGTCTCCTTGTTCGGAAGTTCTGGCACGCCCGGTGGCCAACCCTGTGCTGACCAATAAAAAACGCCGGATCGCGCCTTCATTGGGGAAGGCGCTACATCCGGCGTCGCAATGGCTACATTTGGCGTAGCGGAAATTTTTTTTAGTTTTTTCTTCCTGGGTGGTCCCGGGTCATTCGTTGACTATCGGGCGGACCTCCCAAACGATCTCCTCTTCGGTCCGGTAGACCGGTTCGTTGCCGCACTTGATGGACTCCTTCAAGTGGGCGGCCAGCGGCTTGTCGTACTTTTCCAAGTACGTGATGGCCCTGTTCACGGCACTCCGGAAGGCGTCGCGGATGTTCTTCCGCTTGTCGTTGGATTTCCGGAGTTTGCCCCCCAGACCAACCGCCTCATTGATTGCGGCGGTGATCTTTGTCATTTCGTCTTCAAGTCGCTGAATCTCGGCATCGTTGTTTTCTGCCCGGGCTTCTTCAATCTCTCGGAGAAGCTCGTGAGCCGTCTCCCGGTATTGCTCGACGGCCTTGCGGTCTGCAACGAAGCCGGTATCACCCAACGGAACCCCCTGGGTGACCTGAAAACCTTCGTCGGTGTCATTGGAGTTCAGGACCGCGTTGCAGCTATCGATGGCAAACCCGCAGACGATCTCGTAGACCGAGGTTTCCTTGTTGGGCCTTGCCAGGAGGAAGTTGATGTACTCGGCTCCTTTGTCGACACCCGTCACGAGCACCTCGGCGTTACCGTTAAAGCGTGCGGCCCAGACACCCCCGCGCTTTCTGAAGTAGTTGTCCGGTTGCTTCAGATCGACCGGAATGGCTGGGACTGAGATCACCGATCCCGATTCATAGACCGTCCGAAGCAAGCAGTCTCCCGGCAATGTGCGCTGGCGGATGGCCGTGATGTTGCGGGCGACCATGGTGTCCATCGCTTCGCAGACCTCCTTGGCGTGCCGCTTGTAAAGGTCATAGACCTTCTGGGCCACGCTTCCGGGGTTCCCATTCAGGTAGCGGAAGACCCGACTTACCTCACTGAATCGAGCGATAAACTGGGTGATGTCATCCTGATCACGGACCTGGTTGGCACGTTCCAGGTACGCGGCCGCCATGATTTTGTCCTCGTCCTTGCTTCGGCTTTGGGTGAAGATGTCGGCCTTGTACGCATCGACAGGGTCATACTGATCGGCCTTGGCAGCGATCACGGCAAAGCGCCGGTCGATGCACTGCGAGCAGGTGCCGCAGTGGGTATGGTGATTGGTCATCTCCCAGGTGTGCGTGCAGGTGGTCGATGCCGCGATCATCTCCTGGCATCCGGCTTTGGTGATGACCCCGACGACGTCAGCCTTGGTTTTCCAGATGTAGGGATTTTCAATGGTGAATGGTTCGCCAGCCACCAGACTGATGATTTCCTGGAAGCCTCGGATTACCCTGGGATGGGTGGTACGCGTTGCTCGGCCGCCGACTACCTGAGCGCAGACCGGCAGATTCAAACTGATGACCCCGTTTTCGTAAAAACGGACGCTTTTCAGATTGAGCATTTTTGCGATGGTCGCCCCGATAGACACATAGAGGAAGGATCGGCTGCGCTGGGTGTACTCGTAGTTCAGCCCCTTGTTCTTGTTGACCCGGACGCCGATGTGTAGCGGGGCGTTTTCCCCAGCCTTGTCGGCAATCATCTTTTCCAGTCGCCGGTGGCGCGTGTTGAGCTTCGGTGTCGACTTGTGGGTAACAAGGACGACCTTGTGTTTTTCATTCAGAACTTCATCGATGGCTCCCGCCAGCGAGTCCAGCCCACCTGAAAACATCACTACCTGTTCCGGATAGCCGAAGAGCCGTCCGTCATCATCAAATTTCAGATATCCCTGGAATGCCTGAGCCTCTTTCAGTTTGACGAACTCGAAGTGATAGTTGTCGTCAGACAAGAAACCAAGCGTGGAGCGCAGCGCCTGGTGGATATCGTCTCCGTTCCAAAAATCTGGCTTCCGCACCGGGATGATGAAGTGCAGATCCCTGCGCCAGCCATGGCCAAAAGAATCGACGTCGTCGGCCCCTCGTGGGATGGCCTGATCGGCACTGTAAACGTAGGTGGCGATTTCGAGCAGGTCCTGGAAAGAATCAGGCACGTCCTTGCTCATCTTTTTGTGGATGTCTTCAATGCGTAGGGTGATCTTGTCCGGCCCATCCTTGCCCCAAAGGCGCAGGCGCAGATCACGGTCAGGATTTTCTTCAATCCCATCGGTCGGTGCGTTCCCACAGATGATATATCGTTTATCTTGCATCGGCTCGCGCTCCTTCTTTTAGCTCGTCCTTCATCTTTTTCAGCGCGTAAGAGGCGAAGCCATTGGAAGACTCCCTGGAGATGTCACCACCTTCTTCGTACCTGTGCTTCGAAAACCAATCTGCTGAAAACTGCTCGACGATCAGGGACGCCTCTTTACAGTGCGTGTTCAGAGCCTTCTCGAATTGTCCCATTTCATTCATGGTGGCAAAGCGCTGGCCCTCGCCCAGATGGGTAGCCAGCGTTTTTGAGAGGAAGTAGTTCATGCTCTCGTTGGTCAGCTTGGCGAAGAAAGTCCGCGACAGCTCTCCGAACTCCCGCTTTTTCCCGAGCGCTGCCAGTGCGGCCCGAACATCATCTGGCCCGGGGGCGAAGAGAGACGGCAGTTTGGGTGAGATGTGCTCTACCAGGGCTCCGACCAATGCACGCTGAGACATTTCACCGAGGTCGGATCGGCCACCGTTGGACTCCAATTTGTTATCCAGGGCCTCGGAGACTGCGGCTGCAAGATCGGGAAGGGATGTATCCTGCGGCAGGTTGACGCCGAGGGATTGGAGATGCTCGCCGAGGTTCTCCTTTTTTGCGGCAATGGCGAGTTGCGTCATCAACCAGACCGCCTCGGTGAACCCCTTATCGTTGAGCACGAAGGTGAATGCTTTATCGGCTGCCCGGATTGTTGCGTTTGCGATTTGGGACACGTCGGCACCGGCCGTGATCAGACCGACCACCTCTTTCCATGCCCTCGACCTCGGAAGGCTTCCAAGTCTGACGTGCCCCATGTCGATCTCCTTATTTTTCGCGACCCAGCATCGTTATTCGGGCCTCCTGATGACGACGATGCTTCGGGCCTTACGAGCTTCTTTCTTCAGATAGCCTTTCCGTACCAGTTGAGCGATCTGCTCGTGGGCGCTCGCGTGGCTGATACCAAGGACTTCCGACAATTCTTTCACCGTTGGCGGCAACCCCTTTTCATCGATGATTTGGCAAATGACCCTCAGCGTGTTTGCTTGTGGGTCGGTTATTTCCGATACCTTTTTCTTTCCCATGGCGATTGCTCCGTGTCGTAGCCACTGAGCGGATTAAGCCCAATTTATGACCACAAAATATACGACCTGATGAACATCAGGTCAATCAAAAAAACAGGACTTCTCGTCTGATTCCGTCATCTTGCACGTCCCTCCGGTAGGTAACGAACGCAAGTCCGGTTCAAGCCGGATGTAACCAGATAACCGACCAGAGGCGGAGCTGAGGCGGTTGTGGGTGCCATAGAACGCGCATCCCGACCGCCACCGTTTTCTGGCATCCACACCATCCAGTCCCCCGGTCCCACCGGAGGTGTTCGATGTTGGATGTCCAGGAAATGAATGATGGGCCGGGGATGGATGACCTTGGCGAAAACGGCAAACCCGGCCGCTTGTCGGGTGAGGCGAGGCTCCAGTCAGCCGCTTCCATTCTGGCCACGGCGATCCTGCGCCGAAAGGCAAAAAACGCATGTGTGGGCAATGAGTTAGATGCTTTCGAAGATTCTTCCCCTGTGCTCGGAGAAGGACTTGATTCATTGCCGGAACAGAGCATTCATTCATGACAACTCGTCCGGAAACCAAAATAAGGAGTTGAAAATGAATGAGTTACAGAACGCCGCCACCGGCGGCAAGAATCAGGACCGAACCCGAAACTCGGTCCTTCGGCAGATGGCCCTGCTGCAATCCATGTCCCTGGAGCAGCTCCGGGAAAAATGGCTCGACCTCTACGGAGAAGAGCCGCCCCAGTACAAAAAGCAATTCCTCATCAAGCGGCTGGCTTATCGCATCCAGGAGCTTTTCTACGGCGGGCTGTCCGAGCAGGCCAAGGTCCATCTTCAGCAGGCCGCTAAGGAGGACCCGGTCGCCACTGTCAATCGACGCATCCCAGAGGAGCGGAAATCGAACGAGGCGATCCTGCCCGGGACCAGACTAGTGCGGATCTGGAACGACCGGCGCTATGAGGTGATCGTCCTTGCCGATGGCTACGAGTTCGAAGGTCGCACATTCCGGTCGCTCAGCGCGGTGGCCAGGGAGATCACCGGGACGCGCTGGAACGGCAAAGTCTTTTTCGGGCTGAAGAAGGTTTACGGCAGAAAAGCCGAGGGAGGTTCGGATGCTTGATAACAGCAATGTCGCGCCGGGCAAGAACAAGACCCTGCGCTGCGCCATTTACACACGCAAGAGTCATGAGGAAGGACTCGAACAGGAGTTCAACTCGTTGGATGCGCAACGGGAATCGGCGGAACACTATATCGAAGCCCAGAGGATGCGGGGCTGGACGGCTCTGCCGGATCGCTATGACGATGGTGGTTTCTCGGGCGGGAACATGGAGCGTCCGGGGCTACGCCGCCTGCTGGCGGATATCGACGCCGGGAAGATCGATGTGATCGTCGTCTACAAGGTCGACCGCCTGTCCCGCTCGCTGCTGGACTTCATGAAGATGATCGACCTCTTCAACGAAAAGGGCGTCAGCTTCGTCTCGGTCACCCAGCACTTCAGTACCACCGATCCCACCGGCCGGATGTTTCTCGGCATCCTGATTACCTTCGCCCAGTACGAGCGGGAGGTCATCGCCGAACGTATCCGGGACAAGGTGGCGGCAGCCAAGCGCCGGGGAAAATACTGCGGCGGCGTGCCCATCCTCGGATACGACGTCGACCGGGGTAACAAGAAGCTGCTGGTCAACCCGGATGAAGCCAGGACGGTGCAGTACATCTTCCGCCGCTTCATCCAGATCGGCTCGGCCAAGAAGCTGGGCCAGGAATTGAACGAACAGGGGTACCGCACCAAGGCCTGGACCACCAAGAAAGGCAAGGTGCGCGAGGGCTCCGAATGGAACACCGCCCACATCTACCGGCTGCTCAACAACCGGATCTATATCGGCGAGATCGCCCACAAGGACCGCAGCTACCCCGGCGAGCACGAAGGGATCATCGACCGGGCGACCTGGGACAAGGTTCAGGCCATCCTGGAGGACAACAAACCGGTCAAGGTATCCATGGCCAGAACCAAAATGGTCGCCCCGCTGAAGGGTGTCATCCGCTGCGGCCACTGCGGATGCGCGATGGGACCCACCTACGCCCGCAAGAACGGCCGCCACTACACCTATTACATCTGCCAGAAGGACAGCAAGCGGACCGTGAGCCGGTGCCCGCTCAAACGGATTCCCGCCGGGGACATCGAGCAGGCGGTGATCGAGCAGTTGAGCGCGGTGTTCCGCACACCGACGCTGGTAGCCAAGACCTACTTCGCGGCCCGGGACATCGAGCAGGCTGAGCGGGAGCGGTTGTTCAAGCAGAAAGCCCAACTCGAGATGGAGCTGTCGCAGGCGCGGGAGCAGGCACTCGAACTGATGAAACCCGGCAGCGATCAGCCGGGCAAGACCGAGATGCTGACGACGGTCAATCGCCAGGCGGTCGAGCTATCGAAACAACTGACCCATGTGAGCGAGCGATGCAGAGCCTACCAGGGGAACAGCATCACGGAACAGGATGTGTCGGAGGCCTTCCAGAATGTCGAGGGCTTCTGGGAAGACCTTTTCCCGGTGGAGCGGAATCGGCTCATCCGCCTCCTGGTAGACAAGGTCGAAATCCGCGAGACCGGAATCGACATGGAGCTGCGTACCAACGGGCTGACAACGCTCATCGCCGAACTGGCTGGTCTGGCATGCGAAGTCACCGAACGGAGGGCAAGCCGATGAAAATGAAGCCGACCATTACCGTTGCAGACAACGGCAATCTGCAGATCCACATCCCGATGCTGATCCGGCGCAT
>JAXHUR010000117.1:0-6009 GCA_034189505.1 Thermodesulfobacteriota bacterium
TCCACCAGGCTGATGCACTATTCTGTTTCTGTTTCTGTTTCTGTTTCTGTTGCTCCTGCGCCTGCTCCTGCTCTTCCACCTTTTCCTTCTGTTCCTGTTGGGGGTTGGTGTCGTTCATCAAAGCCTCCTCCCTGAAAGCGTCAAATCATGGCAACAGGCGGGTGCTGCACCCGCTTCCGGTCAAAGATCATGAGTAGCCTAAAAATCCTAGCAGTTTTATTTGTTTCGTCAAACTTCAAACTATTTGAGGTGCTTGCCCCGGGGAGATATTTCGTCTAAACTCCTCAATATCGTTCACATGGCAGTATGTTCACTTTCAATTCATTTTTAACCCCATGGAGGTTCCCCGTGACGGCTGTTTCCGAACCCGGTACAACCAAACTACAGGTTGATCTGCGGCGCCATCTGCGTGAGCTTGATGAGGATCGCGATCTGACCCGACTGATCTGTGAGATCGCTGATGCATCAAAGTATATCGTCAACTCCATCCGCACGGGCGATCTGGGAGTGGCGGGTACTTCCAACCTGTACGGTGAAGATCAATTGGCGCTCGATGTGCTTTCAGATCGCATCCTGAGAAAGCGCCTGATTCATTCGGGAGTGGTCGCCACAATCCTCTCCGAGGAGACCAACGAAGTCATCGAAATTGACCCGAAAGGGAAGTTCTCGGTGGCATTTGATCCCCTGGACGGTTCCTCCCTGGTCGATGTCAACCTGGCGGTCGGCACCATTGTCTCGATCTGCCGCGGGGGCAACCTCCTTCAGCCCGGGCGCGAGCAGGTCGCCGCCATGTATATTCTTTATGGCCCGCGTACGACCCTGGTTTATTCTACCGGGCGCGGCGTACATGAATTCCAGATGAACCAACTGATGGAGTATACCCTGACAACGGAGAATGTGCGCATCAAGCCGAGCGGGCGCATCTATTCACCGGGCGGCCAGCGCAATCTCTATACTGAAGGGACTGAAAAATATGTCAGTTCCCTCGAGGAAAAAGGGTACAAGCTGCGTTACAGCGGTGGATTTGTGCCGGATATCAATCAGGTGATGATGAAGGGGACGGGAATTTTCCTTTATCCTCATCTGCGCGACAATCCCCAAGGAAAGCTGCGGTTGCTCTTCGAACTCAACCCCATGGCCTTTCTGATCGAGCAGGCCGGCGGCAAGGCCTCCACCGGGAAGCAGAGAATCCTTGATATTGAACCTCAGGGAATTGATGACAGGGCGCCTGTCTTTATCGGCTGCCGCGAGGATGTGGAGACAGCTGAAGATTTGATCGCCCGATTCGGCTGATCCGCAGTACTGCGCGACCGCTGACTCGATTCAGGAAACCTTGATGCCGTGTGTGAGCAGGTCCCGGCGGATCTGCTCACGCACCAAGCTTCCTTCCTCAAGTTCCAGTGCCTTTTCGGCGATATTTTGGGCATCAGCAAGATTGATTTTCCCCAGAAACCCCTTGATTCGTGGGATGAAAGGGGCCGCCATGGAAAACTCGCGAAAACCCAGGCCCAGCAGCAGGGTCATGTGGATGGGATCGGTGGCCATCTCACCGCAGATGCACAGGCCTATGCTGTTGCGTTGCGCACATCGCCCGATATCCTTCAATATCTGTAACACTGCAGGATGAAGGGGGTCGTAGTATTTCGACACCAGCGGGTTGTTGCGGTCGGCCGCCAGCACGTATTGAATCAGATCGTTGGTGCCGAGGGCGAAGAAATCGACTTCACGGGCCAGTCGGTCGGCCAGATATACGGCCGAAGGCACTTCGATCATCACTCCGACGGGAACTTTCTCCTTAAATCCAATCCCTTCCCTGGCCAGATTTTCACAGGCCTCATTTATGACCCTGCGGCAGCCTCGCAGCTCATCCATTCCTGAAATCATCGGAAAAAGCAGCTTGACCGGTCCATGCACACCGGCCATCAGGATGGCCTCGATCTGAGTGCGGAAGATGTCGCGGTGATCCAGTGAGACCCGTACCGAGCGCCACCCCATGAACGGATTGTCTTCCTTGGGTGAGGTGAAGTAGGGAAGTGCTTTGTCCCCCCCGATATCGAGAGTACGAATGGAGACCGGCTCTCCGTCGAATCCTTCGATAATACGGCGATAGAGTTGATACTGCTCATTCCGGTCGGGAAAGCCGCTGCGCGCCATATAGGGAAATTCGGTACGATAGAGGCCGACGCCGACTGCACCATTGCGACGTGCGATCGCCATGTCTCCGATCAGGCCGATATTGGCGCGCAGGGCGAGCTCTACGCCATCGCGCGTGCGCGCCGGCAGATCGCGATACTTTTCCAGGCGGTTCGTCTCGCGGATGCGATCCTGTTCAAGCCTCTGGAATTCTTCCTTGATCTGTTGCGAGGGGCTGATGTAGAGGGTGCCGGAATTGGCATCGAGAATCAGTGGCTCCTCCGGATGGATCGATTTCAGGGCGCTCTTCACGCCGACGATTGCGGGGATCCCCATGGATTTTGCCATGATGACGGCGTGTGAGTTTTTCTCGCCGGCCTCAGTGACGATGCCCAGGATCTTGGTGTGGTCGAGCGTCGCCATATCGGATGGGAGCAGCTCCTTTGCGACCAGAATGCCTGGATTTTTGAGGTGAAGGTGGTGGGCGTTCTGCCCGACAAGATTGGCCAGGATGCGGCGGCCGATGTCTTCCATGTCTGCGGCGCGTTCTCGCAGGTAGGCATCGTCCATGCGGCTGAACGCCTCAATGTATTCGCCCACCACTTTTTTCAGGGCATAGGGGGCGCTGTGATGTCTTTCGCGAATTTCCCCTGTCAACCGTTTTAAAAATCCACGATCTTCGAGGATCATCAGATGCGTATGGAAAACAGCCGCATCGTCCGCTGAAAAGCGCTCCGCCATGCGCTTTTCGAGGTAGAGGGTCTGGATGCGGGTTTTTCCCAGTGCATCTTCAAGTTTTTCGCACTCCTTGTCCGGGATGATTCCTTCCTCATCCAGGATATCGGCAAAGCCGAGCCTCTCATCGAGCAGATTGGCCGGCCCGATTGATACGCCGGGATAAGCCACTGTGCCGCGAAGCGTGCGATATTCCTGTTCGGCTCCAGCCTCATCTGTCTCCTCGCGGTTCTGTTCCCGCAGATTTTTGCGGGTCATCTCCAGTTCACGCGCGAAGCGGTTGGTTTCCTCTTCCTTGCGGCGAATTGAATCAAGCAGCCGGGCATTGACGACGATGGAGGAGATCTGGAAGGCGATCGTCGACAGAGCGCTGATCTCTTCTGGACTGAATTGGCGTGGTTCGACGGTCTGGATGGTGATGACGCCAATAGGGTCGCGACGGTCAAAAAGGGGGATGCCTAGAAAGGTGTGAAAGCGTTCTTCGCGCGTCTCCTTGAAATAGCGATAACGGGGGTGCTTGTTGGGCTCAAGAATGGAGATGACGCGGCCGTTTTCTATCGCCAGGCCGGTCAGACCTTCATCGATGCGCATCACGACCCGGCCGATCGCACGGCGGGAAAGACCTTTGGTGGCCCGCAGCCGGATACTCTGATGATCGTCTTCCAATAGATAGATCGAGCAGACTTCGGTGCGCATGCGCCGCGCAACCAGAGAAACGATATTGTTCAGCGTTTCGTCGAGGTCATGGGATTGAAGGATAAGAGTGCTGATATCCTCCAGGGTCGTTATGCCGAAAGGTGCTTTTTTACGATGAGGCGTCATAGGTATCGCTGGTGGTGTTGAGGGTTATTGTGAACGAATGGTCGTCGAGATATTCTAACGGACGATGCCGGGACTTGCGATAAAAAAAACGCCGCACAGGGGGAGAGAGGGACCCTGTACGGCGCAAAAGGGGCGGGATTCCGTTTGGGTAGGAGGAAATAGTCAAGCCCCATATATGTATTTTTTCTAAGCAGTATTCGTGCCAAATCTGCAGGTTTAGGGGTGACACAAACAGGATGAGGTTGTATCCAGCCTTATCCTGCGTTTCCAGCGCCCGTATTTTTTCTGCAGGCCGCTGGGCAGAAGGGGAGATGAAAACTTTGGCGGCAGTATGAGTGTGTCCTTTGTGGCGCACTCGCAGGGAGAATTAGTTGAAATGTTGTAGAATGGCAGAATGGCAATGGTGGTTTGGCTGTGTCAGAATTGGCCCATAAAATTCAGGGTCCGCTATTTGACGGAGGAGAGGCGGTTTTTTTGAAAGCCGATCCTTTCAGTCCATGACGTTCCAGCATTCGATAAAAGGTGCGACGAGGAATGCTCGCCGTGCGAGCGGCCTTGGAGACATTGCCCCCGGCATCTTCGAGATATTTTTTAAGCAGGTTTTTTTCTACAATCCGCAGATGCTTTTCTCTCTGCCCACGTAAAGAGCCTCTCTCCTGCCTCCTGGCGGAGTCGCCGGCGGCGACTGGTTCCTCCAGCGACAATTCCGAAAAGACGGTTGGCAGGTTTTCCAGGCGGACAATATTGTCCTGCGTCAGAACCGAGGCCCGTTCGATGATATTCTGCAGTTCACGAATGTTGCCGGGCCAGTGGTAGCGCAACAAAGCAGCAATGGCACGGTCTTCGATGCCGCGAATCGGCTTGTTGAGGCGCTTGCTGGCCGAGGCGAGAAAGTGGTGCACAAGCTGCGGAAGCGAGTCAATGCGATTGCGCAGGGGCGGCATGGTGATGGTGAACACATTGATGCGATAGAACAGGTCTTCGCGAAACCACCCCTCCTCGACTCCCTCTTCAAGGTTGCGGTTGGTGGCGGCGATCAGCCGCACATCGACTTCGGTTGGTCGATTTCCGCCGACGGGCTTGATCTCGCCGCTGTCAAGAACCCGCAGCAGCTCCGCTTGCAGCTTGGGGGTGATGTCGCCGATCTCGTCCAGAAAAATCGTGCCGCCGTTGGCGGCCTCAAACAGCCCTTTTTTATCGGCGATCGCCCCGGTAAACGATCCGCGCTTGTGTCCAAACAACTCGCTTTCCAGCAGGCTATCGGTCAAGGTCGTGCAGTTGACCGTCACCAGGGGCTTGTCGGCACGATTGCTGTGCTGATGGATGGCTCGTGCAGTCAATTCCTTGCCGGTTCCGCTCTCGCCCCGGATAAGGACAGTGGTGGGGGTCGGGCCGACCTGGCGGATCAGCTTGAGCACATCGCCCGTGCGGGGATCCTGGCCGATGATGGCGCTGTCGCCGAACTCCTGGGCCAGGGCACGCTGGGCCAGTTCGTATTTCTGGGTCAGGATAACCCGGTCCTCTTCCAGCCGTTTGATGGAAAAGGGCAGGCACATCTGGTTGTCCGCCAGCCCCTGGTAAACCGCTGCCGCGTGTTCGCGACAGGTCGGGTAGCCGCAGGCGCCGCAATCAAGTTCGTCCTCCTGGATGAATTTGTTGGTGGCTTGCAGGATGGCGCGGATGCTTTCGCCGCTGGGGCTCTCCAGCCGTTCGAATTTGTTGGTGAAAGACCTTAGCAGCGACGGAAAAGGCGCGGTGCACTCCTTTTCTTCCGGCAAATAGGGGATTTCACGACGCCGATGGAAGGCATCGATGATCAGGCTGCGCTTGGAGAAATTGGTGAGGCGATTGTTTTTACCGGGGCCGCCGATGCAGCCCCCCTCGCAGAAACGAATATCGACCCATTTGGGGGTGATGCGTTGGGCGGCGAGATCGCGGATAAGTTCAAGGGCACCCTGCTCTCCACCGGTCGAAACGAAATCGGTGTTGAGAAAATCGTTGTGAACGTCGAAGGCCTGAAACGGTCCGCCCGAGATGGGGAACAGGCGCCCCCGGTCCGGTTTGCGTCCGCTGAAGGGCGCATCTTTCATACGCGCAGGGTCAAGACCGCGATCACGGAAAATCTGGCTGAGCTCACGATAGGTGAGCACCATGTCCACCGCCCCGGCGACTTCTTCAGCGCTGACCTCGAATTTCCCGGCGATGCACGAGCTGATATAGACCACGGGCGTCTGCGCTCCCCGGGTCTGTTTGATGTAGCGGCCGATGGCCACCATGGGTGAAACAACCGGCATCAGGTGGCGCACCAGCTGTGGATAA
>JAXHUR010000118.1:0-5933 GCA_034189505.1 Thermodesulfobacteriota bacterium
GTCTTTTACCGCAAATTCGTTTTCGAGTCAACGGCTTTGCGCGCTTCGCCGTTTGACGGGCGGCTGAACAGCTCGGTGATCTTTTCGAAATCGAGGCGGTTTTCGGCCATCTGGCGGACAAGGTCGATTTTTTCGGTATCCTCGGCGGTGGTTTTGGAGACGTCATCGAGCAGCGCCTGGTAGATGTCGGTGGTATGGTAGCCGGTGGTACGGATATACGGGATGTTGCTGGTATCGAGAATCTGCTGAGTGACCTTGGTGATCGGGGCGACGCCGGGGATGACGAGGGCGACGATTTTCTCACGGTATTCGGGGATCTGGTACAGGTTGGCCATGGTGACGAGCAGCTCGTCGCGGCTGCTCGTCACCACCAGCAGGGTGGAATCCTGCAGCGCTTCCACCACGCGCTGCGTGGAGGCCGCCCCGATGTGTATATGGTGCACAATGCGTGAAGCCGCAGCCTGGTTGCCATGCAGGGGGAAATCGAGCAGCTTGGCAACCCGTCGCAACGTGGGATTGGCCAGCACGGGCTGGTAATTGAAGCCGCCGATGATCTCGAACGGCTGCCCGGTAAAGGCCCTCTGCAGGTAGCTCAGAGTCGCCTCGCGTTTTTCCGGTATGATCTTGTTGACGAGGATGGCACGCACCTCGGCCTGCTCTTTTTCAAACAGGGCCAGGTTGAGATGCACCGAGTCCACTACGTTGCCGATGCCGCCGCCGGTCACCATCAGCACAGGCGCGTCAAGCAGGCGGGCGATGCGGGCGTTGGAAAGACCCAGCACCGAGCCGACGCCGGGGTGGCCGGAACCTTCCACGATGATGAAATCGCACTCCTTCTCCAGCGCGGCACAGGACTCGAGAACCTTTTCGCTCAATTGTTCCACAGGCAGTTCGCCGTTGAGCGCGCGGCGGGTGTCTCCGGGTTTGACCACCACCGGGCACATCAGCTGCAGATGTTTTTCCAGCCCGAAAAGTTCCGCCATCAGGGCGGGATCCTTGTCGATATCGATTCCGCGGAATACAATGGGTTTGGGCCCCAGCGGCTTGATAAAGCCGATGCGCTCGAATTTCTTCGACGCCAGATGCATCAGCGACAGGCTGGTGGTGGTTTTGCCGCTGTTCTGGCCGGTGGCGGCAATGAATATTTTGAGTGCCATGGCATTGCTCCCGCTGGAATTCGTGGCAGAGTGAATACTGAATATCTCAAAGACTAACAGGAATATAGAGGGCTTGCCACCAGTATACGCATTTGAAGGGTATACGGGAGGTGGCGTGCCTATAAGGGAGAGCGAAGGATGAGACTGGAGACAGATGTCAAGCTGGGATTCAAGGATGTGCTGATCCGCCCCAAGCGCAGTACCCTCAAGAGCCGCGCCCAGGTGGCGCTGGAACGCACCTATCGCTTCATGCACAGCGGGCGCGAATGGAGCGGCATCCCGGTCATTGCCGCCAACATGGATACGGTCGGCACATTCGAAGTCGCCCATGTGCTGGCGCGGCACGGGATGCTGACCGCGGTGCATAAGCACTATTCGACCCGGGAGTGGGCGGAGTTTCTGCAGGGACAGGATAAGGATATCTATCAGCGCATCATGGTCAGTACCGGAACGGCCGATGAGGATTTTAAACGGATGGAGCAGATTCTGGAGGCGCACCCCGAGCTTTGCTTCATCTGTATCGATGTGGCCAACGGCTATGCCGAAGCGTTCGTGGAATTCGTGGGGCGGGTGCGGCGCGCCTATCCCGACAAGACCATTATCGCCGGCAATGTGGTGACCGGGGAGATGGTGGAGGAGCTGCTGCTCAGCGGCGCCGATGTGGTCAAGGTGGGGATCGGTCCGGGTTCGGTCTGCACCACCCGCGTCAAGACCGGAGTCGGCTATCCGCAGCTCTCGGCGGTGATCGAATGTGCCGACGCCGCCCATGGCCTCGGCGGCCGCATTATCTCCGACGGCGGTTGCGCCTGTGCCGGCGATGTCGCAAAAGCCTTCGGCGCGGGGGCGGATTTCGTCATGCTCGGCGGCATGCTGGCCGGTCACGATGAGAGCGGGGGAGAGATCGTTCAGCGCGACGGGCAGATGTACAAGCTGTTTTACGGTATGAGTTCGGCCACCGCCATGGAAATTCACGCCGGCGGGGTGGCCGAATACCGTTCATCGGAAGGCAAGACGGTGGAGGTTCCCTACCGCGGCCCCATCGAAGGGACGGTCAAGGATGTGCTGGGCGGGCTGCGTTCGGCCTGCACCTATGTGGGCGCAGGCGCCCTCAAGGAGTTGACCAAACGAACCACCTTTATCCGGGTGCTGGAGCAGGAGAGCCAGGTTTTCTCCTGAATGGCTGCAGAGCTGAAGAGAGGGCCCTGACCCTCAACTATTTGGACAGCAGTCGGATGCGCCGTATCTTGCGGGAGTGCTCTTCGTATTCGTGATGCAGCAGCTGTCGGCACAGAAGACTGAGGCGCAGGTGTTCCAGCAGCAGCAGCAAAACGCCGATGGCGGTCAGATGGGCGAAGTTCACTGAGAGAATGTCGGCATACCAGTAGAAGAAGTAGAAGGGGAGCATGAAGCCGATCTGGCTCCATCCCGCATATCGTTCAGTTTTCCCGGGATGGCGTGTGCCCGTCAGCACCAGGGCAGAAATGACGTAGACAAACAGGGTCGCGTGAATTATCTCTGCTGTCGGTGAAGCGCCGAGCAGTGCGCGTAAATGCGGGGGGCAGGTCGGCCATATGACGGTCGCCTGCCAGAGGACGATGGCCGCCGCCGTGAAAACCAGCACTCCCCAGAGACCCACTCGAGACAACGCATGCAGCTTGCGGCTGCGCTTCAGGGTGATCAGTTCGAGCCCCGCAATAAGCTGGTCCGTAGAATCACAGACCTGGCTGGTGCTGTGGTCGATGTCCTGATGGTGGGGTTCGCGGTGATAGTCGTGATCGTATTGCATGACGCCTCCCTTCGTGCGAGCGGCTTCCCCGGGATGAGAAAAACCGCTGTTTTCACGAAGGCAGGATTGCATCAAAAATGCCAGAATTAAAAAGTTCTATTATTTCAGAAGGTTAGTTTTATTAAACCTTTCATTGACCTACATGTTGCTGAAAGAATTCGGTCATTTCGCGGATAGAGACGGTGTCGGCCGCAGTTTCCAGATGTCGTTATTGTATTCGTTAATGGTGCGGTCGGTGGAAAAGCGACCGCTGCATGCCGTATTGAGGATGCTCATCTTCGCCCACTTCTCTCTGTCGCGATAAGCCTGCGAAGCCGCGCTCTGGGCTTTGAGGTAGTCACCGAAGTCGGCCACTGTCAGCCAGGGGTCGTTGCGACTGGTCAATGCCCGTAAAATAGGGTCGAAGATGCCGGGCTCAAACTGGTTGAAATGTCCGCTTTCAAGCAGCTGCAGCACCCGCGCAAGGTTTTCGTCCGCAGCGATGATGGCGGCCGGGTCGTAGTGTTCGCGCGTGCTTGCGACCTCCCCGGCACTCAAGCCGAACAGGAAAAAATTCACCTCGCCGACTTCTTCGCGGATCTCGATGTTGGCGCCGTCAAGTGTGCCGATCGTGAGGGCGCCGTTCATCATGAATTTCATGTTGCCGGTGCCAGAGGCTTCCTTGCCGGCGGTGGATATCTGCTCCGAAAGATCGGTGCCGGGGCAGATCACCTCCATGGCGCTGACGCCGTAGTTGGGGAAGAATGCCACCTTGAGCAGATCGCCCACCGCAGGGTCGTTGTTCACCACATGGGCGACATTGTTGACCAGTTTTATGATGCGCTTGGCCATGGCGTACCCGGGTGCGGCCTTGCCGCCGACCAGTACGCATCGCGGAGTCCAGTTTTCGGTATCCCCGCGTTTGATGCGATCGTAGAGATGAATCACATGTAAGACGTTGAGGAGTTGACGCTTGTATTCATGGATGCGCTTGACCTGCACGTCAAAAAGAGCGGCGGGGTCGAAGTGCACGCCGCAGCGCTGCCGAACCAGGTTGGCCAGACGCTCTTTGTTATCGCGTTTGACGGCCAGCCAGCGCTGCTGAAAATCTCTGTCCCCGGCCAGCGGGATCAGATTGCGCAGCTTTGAGAGGTCATCAATCCACCCGTCCCCGATTGTCTCGCTGATCAACTCGGTCAACTTCGGGTTGGCGGACGCCAGCCAGCGGCGTGGCGTTACGCCATTGGTTTTATTGTTGAACTTGTGCGGCCACATCTCGAAAAAATCTTTGAACATCCCCTGCTGCAAGAGCTTAGAGTGGAGCGCGGCCACGCCGTTGACCGAAAAGCTGCCGACAATGGCCAGAAAAGCCATGCGAACCATGGGCTCCGGGCCCTCTTCGATAATCGACATGCGGCGAATGCGATCCTTGTCGCCCGGCCACCGACTGCTGACTTCGGCGAGAAAACGGGCGTTGATTTCATAGATGATGTCGAGCAGTCGCGGCAGCAGCCGCTGGAACATGCGCACCGGCCATTTTTCCAGGGCTTCCGGGAGCAGAGTGTGGTTGGTGTATGCCATGGTGTTTGAGGTGATCTCCCAGGCTTCGTCCCAACTCAGGCAGTGTTCGTCGAGCAGCAGGCGCATCAGTTCAGGAACACAGATGGCGGGGTGGGTGTCGTTGAGTTGAAAGACGTTTTTTTCGGCAAAGCGATCCATGTCGATCCCTTCAATGCCGACCCACTGCTGAAGCACGTCCTGCAGGCTGGCGGAAGCCAGGAAATACTGCTGACGCAAACGCAGTTCCTTGCCGTTCTCCGAGGCATCATTGGGATAGAGTACCATGGTGATTTTTTCGGCGTCGTTTTTGGCGGCCACCGATTCGGGATAGGCGCCGGAGTTGAATTCGTCCAGATCGAACTCATCCGTGGCGGCTGCGCTCCACAGCCGCAGGGTATTGACGGTGCCGTTGCGGAAGCCGGGAATCGGTACATCGTAGGGGATCGCCATCACATCATGTGTCTCGACCCAGCGTCCACTCAGTCTGCCGTCTGACTCGCGTTTGACCTCGCTGCGTCCGCCGAAACGAATCCGCTGGGCGTACTCGGGGCGCTCGATCTCCCACGGGTAGCCGTCGCGCAGCCAGTGGTCGGGCTCCTCGACCTGCTCTCCGTTGCGGATATGCTGGCGGAACATGCCGTAGCGGTAGCGAATGCCGTAGCCACATACCGGCAGCTGCAGGGTTGCGCAGCTATCGAGAAAGCAGGCGGCCAGGCGTCCCAGGCCCCCGTTGCCGAGACCGGCATCGGCTTCACAGGCTTCGAGTTCCTCCATGTCGAGGCTGAACATGGAAAGCGTTTCGTCGATCTCCTCTTCCAGCCCGAGATTGAGCAGGGCATTGCCGAGCGCACGTCCCATCAGGTACTCCAGGGACATGTAATAAGCGCGCCGGCCGTTATTGTCCTGGTAGGAATAACGGGTGTTTTTCCATCGTTCCATCAGCCGGTCACGCAGGGTCAGCACCAGCGCCTTGTAAATGTAGTGCGTGGTGCGGCAGTTGCGGTCGCGCCCGAGGTGATGGGTGTAGTAGCGCTGGAGATCCCGACCAAGTGTCTTCGGATCGTTGGCCAGCGACGGGACCTCCGTCAGGGAGGCGTGGGGCAGGCTGCGATCGTGGGTGCGGTGGTGCATAATGAAAACCTCCTGCCGATTCATGGCAAAGATGCGTTAGGTTCAGAACAGAAGATAATAAATTATCTGAATCAACTGCCGGGTCAAGGAAGAATTTCGTGCCTCCGCCGATAATTTTTCAAAGAAAGAGAGGTTTGTGTGTAAAAAAAACCGACAGAATTCGATGAGAGGTGGAAAGAAATGAAGAAATAAACCTCTATTGACTTCGTGGAGATTTGGATTCTTTCGTGTCCGGGCATGAAAATAACTGAAAATAATAGCTAAAAGTGTTCTGGCCTTCTTTTTGCTTGAGTTGCCTTTAATACGGGAGGGGTTGTTTG
>JAXHUR010000119.1:0-5916 GCA_034189505.1 Thermodesulfobacteriota bacterium
CGACCCCGACCCCGACCTCAACCAGAAAGATGCCGAAAGACCGCCATTCGATGGGATCCATGGGGATCAGAGCGGCAAGGGCGCTGTAGTCCAGCAGGTAGCCACCGACAAGGGCGCACAGAGCTGCCACCCCGGTAAATATCAGCACGCCGATATTGGCAAGCAGGGCGTTGCAGCGCTCGCTCATGCGCGCCATCGTGGTTGGAAGATCAAAAGCCAGGGCCAGCAGGATGAAAGAAGCCCCCAGGATGACGCCCCCCTGAAAGCCACCGCCGGGGCTGTAGTGACCGTGCACGATGACATAAAGACCGAACAGCTGAATAAAAGGCACTATGATGCGCACAGACATTTCGATGATCAGACTCTCGCCCAGGCGCCGGTTTTCTGCACGATCCTGCACCGTCTTCATTGGCGCGGCCTCCGCAGTACGGCGATCACCCCAGTCCCCGCACAGTAAATGACCACCAGCTCGAACATGGTGTCGTAACCGCGGTAGTCACCCAGCACGGCGGTCACCAGGTTGGGAACATGGGTTTCAGGAACGGCCTGTTCGATAAAATACTCCGAGAGGTGCGTATTGGCCGGAGATTGCGGATCGCCCCAGGCGGGGAAATCCCTGGTCCCGTAGAGCAGCAGCGCCCCGGTCACAATGCAGGCAAGCCAGGCAAGTGCTTTCAATCCTTACTCCTTCGGCTGGTCCGCAGAATAGCGGCGATAAACAGCACGGTACTGACGCCGGCGCCGACCGTCGCTTCGGTAAACGCCACGTCCACCGCTCCCATCTCGGCCCACAGCAGACACATAAGAAAACTGTACGCGCCGAACACCACGGTGGCGGCGAGCAGATCACGCACCGCGATGGTGCCGATCGCGCAGATCACCACCAGCGCCAGGATGAGCAGATCAATAGGCCAGGTCATAAGCGCCTCCTCCCGCTGTTTTTGCTCCAGGGGGACACCCCGACCACCAGGGCCGCTTCCGTCAGGGCGTGAGTCGCCGTCGGGCTGGCAACAAAAACAAAGCCTGCGATCATCATGATCTTGATACTGACCAGAACACTTCCCAGCGAGGGATCGGACAGGTTGTAAAGCGCCACCGCCAGCAGCACAAGTTCAGAGGCCAGAGTGTCGCATTTACCCGCGGCATGCATGCGGGTGTAGAAATCGGGGAAGCGAAGAATGCCAACAACGCCAACAGCAAAGAAAAACAGTCCGAGAGCCAGCAAAACAATGGTAATGACGTTCATTCAGCCGCCTCCTTCCCTTCCTGCAGTTCGCTTTCCAGGTGGACACTCCTTCTGCGCAGGAAATACTTGGTCGCCCCCAGGGTGGCGATGAAGTTGAGCAGCGCATAGGCCAGCGCAATATCGACAAACATCCCGACATTGCCGTAGATCAATCCGATCAGCAGCAGCAGCACGGAGGTCTGTGAACCGATGACATTGCCGCCGAGGATACGGTCAAGCACGGTCGGCCCGGAGATCACCCGGTAGAGACTGCCCAGAATCAGAAGCAGCAGCCCGATTCCAAAGGCCATGAAAATGTCGGCCATTACAGCGGCTCCTTTTCAAGCGCGGCGGCCACCTTCTGCTCCATGGTGCCGGGCAGCGACTCTGCCGCGCTGCGGGTCAAGGCATACACGGTGAATTCATCATCGTGGATGCTTACGGTGATCGTTCCAGGCGTCAGAGTGATTGACTGGGCAAAAGACACCCTGGAAACAGGTCTTTTCAGGTGGGTTTTAAAACGGATCAACTGAGGATCGATCAGATCGAGCATACGGGGGTGCAGCACAATGTAAGCAACCTGCACGCTGGCCAGAACAATTTCCTTGAGCAGATAGGGCACATAGAAGATCCAACCGATGAGATGCCGGGTGAAGGATCCCACGCTTCGGTTGACGAAAAGGAGGTCATGACTGAAATGTGCGACCAGGAGGCAGGAGAGAATCCCCAGTGACAGGTGAAATCCATCGAACATTCCGGACAGAACCACCCAAAAGACAAACATGATCAGAAAAGTGGCAAACTTGGTCATCTGAAACCACCCTGGTCCACCCGGCACTTGATTCAACATAAACTGCGGAATTCAAACCGGAAAAACAAGAAGATAAATTCCCTCCCGAATCTCGGCAGCAAGCAGAACTCCTGGCCGCACGGGAGAAAAGTGATTCAAGGATTAGCATGCTCCTCAAAAGGTGTCAAGGCAAACCGGCATGCCTCTAGAGCCCCTTGTTCATTGGCTTCTTTTCTTTTATAATAGCGTTTGTTTCTTAACTGCGCCGAAAAATTCCGTTTTTTTAAAACATTGTTTTTGGGAGGTGTGATGAATCGAAAACTCAACGCTGCAAGCATCCAGTTCAATATTGCCCTGGGCGATGTCGACACCAATCTGAAGAAAGCGCTGTCCGCCATCGATCGGACCAGAGATCGGGGAGCCGAACTCGCCGTACTCCCCGAAATGTGGAGCACTGGATACGACTACAAAAACCTGGCCCGACTTGCCCTGGAAACGCCGCGGGTCATTGAAGCCCTCCAGAAAAAATCGGCAGAGCAGGAAATGGTGCTGATCGGCAGTGTGCCGGAAAGCGAAAACGACAGCATCTACAATGCCGCCTATGTCATCGATCACGGTGAAATCAAAGGGATCTACCGCAAACTGCACCTCTTTTCCACCATGAGGGAGGATCGCTTTCTGTCCGCCGGCGACAAAACCCTGGTTGTCCCCACCAGCGCCGGACGCCTCGGCATCGCGATCTGCTACGACCTGCGTTTTCCGGAGCTGTTCCGCAAAATGGCGCTGGAAGGGGCTGAAATTCTGTGTCTTCCGGCGGAATGGCCCAAGCCGCGCCAGGAGCACTGGCGGACTCTTTTACGGGCCAGAGCCATTGAAAATCAGCAGTTCGTGGTCGCCGCCAACTGCTGCGGCGTGCAGGGCAAACTGGATTTTTTCGGCATGAGCCTGATTATTTCCCCCTGGGGAGAGATCCTGGCGGAAGGCAAAGAACAGGATGTCGAACTGGTTGCAACCCTGGATTTCCAGGAGATGATCGATTTTCGTAGCAGGATCAGGTGTTTTCAGGAAAGAAGGCCGACCATTTACGGCACCCTGCCCTGAACAAAAATCTATCGTCTATAAAAAAGCGCCACCTGCGGACGACCAGCGGGTGGCGCTTTTTTACAACCGGCACTTGAACTTTGTCGGATCGCTCACTGCCCTAATTGCTGAGCGTTCCGACGATAGCGTTCAGGTACCTCGTTGAGATTTTCGGCAAAATGAAGGGATCCCTCATCATCGACATATACATAGGAAGGGCCAGCCTGCGGCGCAGATTGTGAGTCTTTTCCCCCTGATGCCGGCGGCGCCTTCTGCTCCCCGCCCAGGCCGAGCAGACGCGCGCGGAATTCCTTGTAGAAGCTGTGCGCCTCGCGGTAGGCGGGCACATCCAGATCCACCCGCAGCAGTGCCTGGTCGGCGGCGACCAGCAGCACAACAAAAACAACACCCCAGAAGATAAAACGAATCAGCTTTTTCATAATTCCTCTATGATTGATCGTGGCCATGGCCGTCGGAGCCGGGGGACCGGTGATGAAGCTGCTGAATCAGCGGCACGGTCTCGCAACGGCTGCATTCGCCCTGCAGGGTGCTGTGGCTGATCGAGTAGTCCCGCTCGAGCATATCGGCAATCTCGGCGATGACGCGCCCCTGTTGCGGGCGCTGCTCCGGGTCGATATCGACATGGGCGGACAGGGAGGTGATATGGGAGCAGATCGACCAGCAGTGGATATGATGCACGTCGAGCACCCCCGCAATCCCCTTTATGCTCTCGGCCACCTCGCCAATATCGATATGGGGCGGCACTCCCTCGAGCAGAATATGGCCGGCCTCGCGAATGACACGCACCGCTCCCCAGCCGATAATCAGGACGATGAATACGGAGATCAGCCCGTCGACAACATACCATCCGGTCAGCATCATGACCAGCCCGCCGGCAATGACACCCACCGAAGCGATGGCATCGCCCAGCACATGCAGAAAAGCGCTGCGGACGTTGAGGTCATCATGGGAGTGGCCGTGCAGAAATCTGGCGGCCACCAGGTTCATGACCAGGCCGATCACGGCAATAACGAACATTTCACGGCTCTTGACCGGCTCCGGCGCCTGCAGACGCTCCCAGGCTTCCAGCAGAATACCCACCGCCATGGCGAGCAGGGTCACGCCATTGATGAGAGAGGCAAAAATCTCCGCGCGGTGCCAGCCGTAGGTGCGCCGGTCGGTGGCCGGAAGACGCGCCAGCGTCAACGCCGCCAGCGACAGGACCAGCGCCAGCAGGTCCATAAACACATGGGCCGCATCCGCCAGCAGGGCCAGAGAGTTGGTCCACAGGCCGCCGATCACCTCAGCCAGCAGCGTCACGCTGGTCAGGGCGATGGCAAAAAGAAACCCGCGGCTGATATTGCGGTCGACGCCTCCATGGGCGGACATACGCATTCTCCTGTAGAAATCGGCTGGGAACGGCGCCATTCTAACGGTGGAGGCCGCTGCTGACAAGAAGATAAAAGCAATGCCCTGCCCCTTGGTATTACAGATCTTTGTCCTTGCCCGCCACGTCCTTTTTTGTTAATTAAAGACCTTCGCCATCTACGACCAACCGAGCCGTTCCGCCCTCTTTCAGGCGGGCGCCAACGGTTCAGGCGGCGGTGAAATCACCGGATTTTATGTCAATGACTGCAAGAGGGGGAATCAAACATGCTCGCCAAAGTTCTGTCCGGCGCCCTGTCGGGGATCGACGCCTACCAGGTTGAAGTGGAGGTTGATATCGCCCGCGGCCTGCCCCAGTTTGCCACCGTCGGCCTGCCCGAAGGAGCGGTCAAGGAGAGCAAGGACCGGGTCAAATCCGCCATCAAGAATTCCGGCTACGAATTTCCCGCGCGGCGCATCACCATCAACCTTGCACCCGCCGGCATCAAGAAAGACGGTGCCGCCTTCGACCTGCCCATGGCGGTCGGCCTGCTCACCGCGACCGGACTGATCAAAGAGGACGCCGCCCGGCGCTTCGTCATCATGGGAGAGCTCTCCCTCGACGGGCG
Source organism: Thermodesulfobacteriota bacterium (assembly GCA_034189505.1). Classification (GTDB taxonomy): domain Bacteria; phylum Desulfobacterota; class Desulfuromonadia; order Desulfuromonadales; family Geoalkalibacteraceae; genus Geoalkalibacter_A. The sequence continues at coordinate 5,090 of JAXHUR010000119.1, forward strand.
GGTCAAGCCGATCCGCGGCGCCCTGCCGGTGGCCATCGCCGCCGGCGACTGGCCGGTGGACGGCCTGATTCTGCCCCGCGAAAATGCCCGCGAGGGCGCCATCCCCAACAGCGTGCCGGTCTATGGCGTACACGACCTCGGCGAAGTAACGGCCTTCCTCAATGGCGAACGTGGGATCGAGCCGTGCAGCGTCTCCATTCCGGAGCTGTTCGCGGGCGCAGACCACAACGGGGAGGACTTCGCCGAAGTACGCGGCCAGGAGCAGGCAAAGCGTGCTTTGGAGGTCGCAGCGGCCGGCTCGCATAATATCCTGATGGTCGGCCCCCCCGGCAGCGGCAAGACCATGCTGGCACGCCGGGTGTCCACCATCCTGCCGGATCTGAGCTTCGCCGAAGCTCTTGAAACCACAAAAATCCACTCGGTTATGGGCCTGCTCGACGAGCAGCAGGCCCTGATCACCCAGCGCCCCTTCCGTCACCCCCATCATACCATCTCCGATGCCGGACTGATCGGCGGCGGCAGCAATCCGCGCCCGGGAGAAGTCTCCATGGCGCATAACGGGTTGCTTTTTCTCGACGAATTGCCGGAATTCAAAAAGAATGTGCTGGAGATGCTGCGTCAGCCCCTCGAGGACGGACAGGTCACCATCTCGCGCGCCACCACCAGCCTCACCTACCCGGCCACCTTCATGCTGGTAGGTGCCATGAACCCCTGTTTCTGCGGTCTCCTGGGGGAATCCGAGGATAGCTGCTCCTGCACCCCGACCATGATCGAGCGCTACCGTCGGCGTCTGTCCGGGCCGCTGCTCGACCGCATCGACCTGCACA
>JAXHUR010000012.1:0-18842 GCA_034189505.1 Thermodesulfobacteriota bacterium
GGGATGTGTGGAGCGTGATGGATAAAGCGTGATGGATAAAGCGTGATGGGTGAGGCGTGATGGGTGAGGCGTGATGGGTGAGGCGTGATGGGTGAGGCGTGATGGGTGAGGCGTGATGGGCAGAGTCGTTCAAATTATGTGCAGAGGGGCAATAATGAATAGAGGATCACTTCTGATTTTCGTGATTTTTTTCTTGGTTCTGCCTGCTTCAACGCTGGCGGAGGAAAAAGTCGGCAAAGATTATTTTCCGGAGGACTTCCGGGATGCGCCTTCTCATCCTCCCGATGGACAGGAGATTGTGAAATATGCCGATGACGGCCAGCAGGGGCCGGCGACCAATTTCGGACGGCAGCCTGTCCACGATAATGCCGTATTTGCCACCTTCAGGGCTGACCGCTTCGAACATCAGTGGCGTGAACATGATCATGAGGTTCTGCTGTGGGATGTGCAGGGGTGGATCGGCAACGACTATGACAAGCTCTATCTCAAAAGCGAGGGGGAGATGTCCCTCGACGACGGCAGCAGGGTGGAGGAAGCGGAGGTGGAGCTGCTCTACAGCCGCAACATCTCGAAATTCTGGGATCTGCAGCTGGGCGTCCGCCAGGACTTCAGGCCGCGCCCCGAGCGCACCTTTGCCGCCGTCGGGCTTCAGGGGCTGGCGCCTTACTGGTTTGAAATCGACGCTACCGCCTACCTCAGCGAGGACGGCGACCTGTCCGCGACCTTCGAAGCCGAATACGAAGTGATGCTGACCCAGCGCCTGGTCGTGATTCCCCGCATGGAGGCCGGACTGTCACTGCAGGATGTGCCCGAGTACGAGCAATGGGAAGGGGTGACTGATGTGACCCTCGGCGCCCGCCTGATGTATCAGATCAGCCGCAAATTCGCCCCCTATATCGGGGTCACCTGGAACCGCAAGGTCGGCGAAACGGCCCATGAGATCGAAAAGGAGGGCGGGGACACCAGTTCGTCCGGATTGGTGGCGGGTCTTCGTTTCTGGTTCTGACAACTCTGGTTCAAGCCTATCCGAAGACCGACCAGTGGGTGCGCTGTGCCAGCATCTCGACCGCTTCGGTGCCCAGCTTTGAATTGCCCAGGTGATTGAGCCCCGGCGACCAGACCGCGATGGAGGCGCGCCCCGGAACAATCACCAGAATTCCACCGCCGACGCCGCTTTTTCCCGGCAGACCGACCCGGTAGGCGAAATCGCCCGAGCCGTCGTAATGCCCGCAGGTCATCATCAGTGCATTGATGCGCCGCACGCGCATGGAAGAGATCATCTGCGGCATACCCGATGAATTGATCAGGAATCGTCCCGCCCTGGCCAGCTGCCGGCAGCTCATCTCCACCGCGCATTGATGGAAATAGGTCCCAAGCGTCCAGTCGGGTTCATGCAGCAGGTTGTCGCAGCTGCGCAGATAATGCGCCAGGGAATAGTTGCGGTGGCCGGTCTCCCGTTCGGAGCTTGCCACTTCGTCATTGATGTAGATGGTATCGTCGTCCGCCGCCGTGCGGATAAAGGTCATCAGGGTCGCGAGCGCTTCACGCGGGGTGCTGCCGGCCAGGATGGCATCGGTGACCACAATGGCCCCGGCGTTGATAAAGGGGTTGCGCGGGATGCCGTTCTCCTGCTCGAGCTGCAGGATCGAGTTGAACGGTCTCCCGGACGGTTCACGCCCCACACGCCGCCAGAGTTGATTTCCGTAACGCCCGAGGGCCAGGGCCAGGGTAAAAACTTTGGAAACGCTCTGGATGGAAAACGGCACCTCCGCGTCCCCCACGCTGAGCACCCGTCCATCAGCCAGCGCCACCGCCATGCCGAACTGGGTGGGGTCGATGGCGGCCAGTTCCGGAATATAGCCGGCCACCCTGCCCCGCTCCTCCCGCGCCGCCATCTCCTCGCCGATCTGCTTGAGGATTTTACCAAGTTTCATAATATCTGCTTCCAAATCGCGCTGAAGAATGAGTCGATCCCCTCATCCTACCCGAGAGCAGATGTGATTAAAAGACACAACACCGGAAATATGGCGGGGAAAACAGAGACGGGCAGGGACGGGGAAATCGGGAACTGGAAAGAAAACACACAGGGAGGGAGGGGATCAGAGAAAAACACCGATTCCTTTGAAGATTTTTCAGATCTCTGCAGAGCGGCTGCGGCGTAGGCTCAGGGCACCATGTAAAGACCCCCTGAATCCGCGACACTCTTGCTCAGATACATGATGCCGACCACCAGTGGCAAGGCGACATCGGTCAGAAAAAAACAGAGGATGCCGTGAGTGCGCCCCAGGGCTTTCTTGAGCTTGGTCAGCCGGTAGAATTCCTCCTCCGACAATCCGCGCCCCAGTGAAAACAGCGCAACGAACAAGGCGAACAGACCCATCACGAACTTGGAAGATGTCATTGCTTCCCCCTATGATCTGCTTGTCAACCTGCAGCAACTCTATTCACTGTATAATTTATATAACACTGTTTTTCAAATCTGAAAAGCCTGCGAAAAATTTAAAAAATATGGTACAAAACAAGCTTTTTCCCACCATGAAACCACAAGAAAGCCGCCGCAAGAAGATTCCTGCGGCGGCGTGAAGAAACCGAAACAAAACATCATTGTCCAGAATTGCCTGACGTTCTGCGCAGCTAATTTTCAGTCATAAACATTTTTTCATACAGATCTTCAAGCTGCTGGAGATGACGGGTTTCATCATTGAGCAGCTTGCCAAAAATCGATGCCATGGGTGCCCCTTCGCAACCGGACTGCATCTTTTTATAGAAATCGATGGCGTTTTTCTCCAGGTGAATGGCGTAGGCCAAGGCCTGGCGCGCATCAGCGCCGGGGGGCAGCTCTTCCTGGTGCAGCACATAATCGAGGTTCATGGTCTTGACCGGCTGGTCCATGGCATGGCGCCCTTCGATGGTACCTTCGAGCATGGCTTTTTCCAGAGCATGCTTGTGATCGAGCTCATCGAGTGCGGCGTCTTTTAGAATCTTCTGTGCCTGACGGTCCTTGACCATGCGCATTGCGCCGAGATAATTGCGAAAACCGCCGTCTTCCATCTGCACGGCTTTTTCAAGGGCAGCTTCATAGGTATAACAAACCTGGGAATCGTCGCTCATGTCTTCTCCTCCATTTCAGTAGATCACGATATAGCCATGCTTTTCCGCAATTTTGGAAATTTCGAGGACATCTTTGATACGATATTCGGCGCCCTCGAGGCGAAAAATGTATCCCCCATCCGGCTGCTTTTCGGCAGCGGCGATGAGTGATTCAAAAGAAGCCGTTTTGATCGTTTCCATGGCTGTCTCCAAAATTGGAAATTCCGAGAATTTCATTTTTTCTAGCACACCTGGAAATACGGCACAAGCTTATTGTATACAATACACAGCCACTTCGAAGCAGCGGGCGGAAGTATCAGCCTACTCGCCGATCAGCTTGACCAGCACGCGCTTGCGGCGACGGCCGTCAAACTCGCCGTAAAAGATCTGCTCCCATGGGCCGAAGTCAAGTTTACCATCAGTGATGGCAACCACCACTTCACGCCCCATGATGGTTCGCTTGAGATGCCCGTCGCCGTTGTCCTCTCCAGTGTTGTTATGCTTGTAGAGATTCAGGGGCTCATGGGGGGCAAGCTGCTCGAGCCATCTTTCAAAATCCTGGTGCAGCCCCGCCTCGTCATCGTTTATGAAAACCGAAGCGGTGATATGCATGGCGTTGACGAGACACAGCCCTTCGCTGATGCCGCTCGCGCGCAGACATGCATCCACCTCGCCGGTAATGTTGACAAAGCCGCGGCGAGAGGGGATTTCAAACCACAGTTCCTTACGGTAGGATTTCATCGATCAACAACCTCCTTGAGATATTTCGTTCCAGTTTAAAAGGTCGCGCGGCTCCAGGCAACCCGCTGCGACGCCTCCCGGACGGCAGGCAAAAAAAACCTTTTGACAGAATTTAAAAATCGTTTAGATTCATAAAGGTTTTTAACTCCTTTAATAACCGGCTCATCATGGGAGGATTGTCGTGCGCAGGGTGTCTTTACAGTTCGCGGGGCTTCTGTTCCTGCTGTCTTTCGCAATGCCGTCGGCTGCAGCTACGCAGGAGCATTTTGCAACGCCGTTCAAAACCCGCAATATGTCGCCGGTTATTCAGATCTTCGGCCTCCCGGCGCCACAGGGCGGCCAATTGACACCTGCCGGTCGTGCTGAGATGACCCTGGCACTGGAAACAGCGAACAACTTTACCTGGGACAAGGCCGACGGCGAATCGGTCTGGTTCGACGGGGAAACCAGTCGCGCGAGTCTTTTTTTCAACTATGGTATCGCTCCAAACTGGGAATTTGGACTGGAAGTACCTCTGATTTCTCACAATACGGGAATTTTCGACAGTTTCATTGAAGGCTGGCACGACGCATTCGGCCTGCCGCAGAACGGCCGCAAAGATACCCCGCGCCGGCAACTTGACTACACCTATGAGCGGAACGGTTCTTCCCCTGAGCTTGATATGGGCGACACCGGGACCGGCATCGGAGATCTGAGCCTGCACCTCGGATACCAGCTGATCGCGGACAGTCCGGGCAATCGTCGCGCACTGTCGCTCAGGGCCGGCGTCAAACTGCCCACCGGCGATTCGGATCGGCTGCGCGGCAGCGGAGCGACGGATGTGCATCTGCGCCTGGCTCTCACCGATGCCGAAAGCCTGGGCCGCTATAATCTGACACTGTTCGCATCAGGCGGGATTCTCTGGCTGGCCGAAGGAGATGTACTTTCCGATCAGCAGCGGGACTTCGTGGAGTTCGGCAGCATTGGGCTGGACTGGAGGCCCTGGCCGGTGCTTTCCTTTAAATTGCAGGTGGACGGGCACAGCTCTTTTTACCGGGACAGCAACCTCGATCAGATCGACTCACCCTCGGCTCAACTGGCGATGGGTGGCACTGTGTATTTCACGGAAGTCGATACGATCGACCTGTGCGTAACTGAAGACATCATGGTGGACACCGCCTCTGATGTGGTCTTCCATGTTGCCTGGAATCATCGTTTTTAAAAAATCCGAAAATTTTGGAATCCAACCTCCAAAACCCACTTTCAACACCCAACAACCACTTTAGGTTTACTGCGAACCTTATGTTGTGATAAAAAAGAACGGTTAATTTTTACATGTTTTCACCTTTAAGCCCGATTACCGGATCATGACCGACTCCTCCCATCGCAAACGGAACAATTCATGACGGCTGCGGCCCTGCTTCATCGCTATTTCCCCGGGATTTACCTGTTTTTCATCGCTCTGCTGGGAATCGCCCTGGGCTGGCTGGCCGCATTGGTTCTCGGGATCTGGCTGACCCCTCCCGCCCAGCTTGACGTGCAGGCCGTTGCCGGTCGCAGCGAAGTCGCAGGGAAACGCCCGCTGACTGATTATCAGGTCATTCTTGATCGCAATATTTTTAATTCCACTGCACCGGTCACATCTGTGCTGGTTGAAGAGGATACGGCACCGGCACGAACCACAACAGCCAGAGGAGCTGCGATCACGGAAGGATCGGCGGGAGCCACCCCTTCAGCTCAGAATCGCAAAGACTATATCTTGATCGGCACTGTGGTCGGCGGCGACGCCTCACTGGCAGTATTGCAGGGAGACCGCAACACCGACGTCTATGCGCTGGGTGCGGAGCTGCCCGACGGCGGCGTAGTGGACCGGATTTTCAGACATTCGGTAACCATCAGATACGCTGAAGGCGACACAACAACGCTGGTCGTTGAAATGAACGGCGCACCCCCGCCCGCCGCGGCACAGAAAAACACAAAAGAAGAGAACCCTTACAAGATTGAAGAGGTCGGCGACAACCGTTGGGTCATCCCGCGGGAGTCCGCCGACGGCGCGCGCGGAAATCTCAATGAACTGCTGCGTCAGGCACGGGTGGAGCCGCGCATCGTTGACGGCCAGACCCAGGGCTTTGTGGTACGCATGATCCAGCCCAATACGCTGCTCGACATGCTGGGCATCAGGCGTGGAGACGTTCTGATGAAGATCAACGGCATTGATCTGAACAGCCCTGAAAAAGCGCTGCAGATTTTCCAGCAGCTGCGTGAAGCGCGCAGCATTTCGGTTGACCTGCTGCGCGGCGGCGAGCCGACGACTTTTAATTATGAGATCAATTGATTCCTTTTCCATATTGATGCATTCGCAAAAACTCGAATGATGGCTTCTGAGCAAAAATTTCGTTCTACAAGGCCGGGCGGTTTTTCAGGGGCGAAGGCATACATCAGGTATGTCGAGGTCCTGAAAATGCGCCGTAACGCCGTAGGGCGGAATTTTTGCGGCGCCATCCATATTCAGCTTTAATTTTTTTCGGGAGTAGCTGCCTTGACTGTCCGATCGATTACTTTCTCCATCCTTGCCGTTGCGCTGCTGGCAATGACCGCCCTGCCCCTTCCGGCACAGGCTCAGAATTCCCCGCCCGGCGAAGGAATTGCCGTCGATTTTAAAGACATCGAACTGCCTGAGCTGATTCAGACCATGAGTGAGCTGACCGGGCGCAATTTCGTCTATGACGAGACCGTGCGCGGCAAGGTCACCATCATCTCGCCGCGGCGCATGACTCTGGACGAGGCCTACAACGTGTTTCTCAGCGTGCTCAACGTCAAGGGATACACCGTCGTCCCCAGCGGCAAGGTCCACAAGATCGTCATGATCAAAGACGCCAAAGAGAGCAATCTGCCCGTTATTACCCAGGGGCGCCCGCTCTCCGGCGGAGAGCAGTACGTGACCCGGCTGGTCACCCTGGACAACGTCGATGCCGCCGAAATCGCCTCTACGGTGCTCGCCCCCCTGGTGCCCAAAACCAGCAACATTGTGGCCTATCCGCCTTCCAATACGCTGATTATCACTGACAGCGCCGCCAATATCGACCGGCTGGTGGGAATTTTACGCCGGCTCGATGTTCCCGGCAAGGGGGACAACCTCGAGGTTATCCCCCTCGAGCATGCAGAGGCGGAGGAGATCGCCGCCCTCGTGACGCAGTTCATTGAACAGCAGACCACCCGGACACGACGCCGGGCGGCAGCCAATGTCGCCGCGGCAAGCGGCAAGGAGCCCGGCAAAATCATCCCCTTCAAGCCGACCAATGTCCTGGTCGCGCTCGCTGCGGCTGATGAGATGGAGATGATCAAGAGCCTGGTAAAACGCCTGGACCAGCGCCCCTCGCAGGCGCGCTCCGGCATTCAGGTCTATTATCTTGAAAATGCCGATGCTGAAACCCTGGCTGAAACGCTCAACCAGATCCTGACCGGCATCAAGACCCAGAACACGAGCGCCGCCGCACGCCGGGCGGCTTCCGGCCAGGCCGAAGAACAAACCCTGGAGGCGGTCACCATCACGGCGGACAAACCGACCAACTCCCTGATTATCAACAGCACTCCGGAAGACTACGACACCATCCGCGACATTATCCAGCAACTCGACATCAAGCGAAAGCAGGTCTATGTCGAAGCGCTGATCATGGAGCTGTCCATGGGCGCGACGCAGAAGCTCGGCGCCACCCTGCAGGGAGCGATTGCCACCGGCGATGAGAGTGCGATCTTCGGCGGCACCAACCGCCCTGAAGAGTATGCTTCGGTTACTGACCCCTCCAGTCTGCTGAGCCAGACCATCGAAGGGATCCTGCTCGGCGGTCTGTACAACATGATTACCGTAATCGATGCAGAGGGCAACGAAATCCAGGTGCCGGCTCTGTCGGCTCTGATCGACCTGTCCAAGACCGACGGCGACGTCAACATCCTCTCGGCCCCTCGTCTTCTGACTTCGGACAACGAGGAAGCCGAAATCATCGTCGGCCAGAACGTGCCGATCATCACCTCCCGCCTGACTGACAGCACCGGTGGCGGCAGCCTGGCGCAGAGCGTCTCCGTCGAGCGGCAGGATGCCGCCCTGACTCTGCGCTTCACTCCGCAGATTACCGAGGGGGACCTGGTCCGGCTCAACGTCTATCAGGAAATTACCTCTGTTCAGTCGACCAACAACGAGATCGGGCCGACCTTTACCAAACGTTTGCTGCGCAACACCGTGCTTGCGGAAAACAGTCGCACCGTTGTCCTTGGCGGGCTCATCGATACCACCGTCGAAGAATCCGTCACCAAGGTGCCTCTTCTCGGCGATATCCCTGTGCTTGGGTGGCTGTTCAAACGGACCTCGAGCCGGGAAAACAAAACCAACCTGCTGATCTTTATCACGCCTCATATCATTAAGAATGCGGAAGACCTGGAGCGGGTAACCCGCCGCGCCCGCAGAGACATGAATGAATTCCAGGACGTTGACATGACCGATGAGGCCAGCAGGAAAGTCTGGACTGACCAGCAGTTCAACCTTGAAGGGGCAGCGCCCGAGCTTATGGAGAACTGATCCCGTCATGACCTTCTGGCAACATATCGGTCAAATACTGCGTGAGGACGCCGGACTTTCAGAAGAAGCTCTCGAAGCGGCTCTCGCCGCACAGGAAAACGACGAGCGCCGCCTCGGCGAGATTATGCTCGAGCGAAAAGTCATCAACTCCGAGCAGCTGGCACGCGCCCTCGCCCGCCAGCATGGCCTGCCCTATGTCGAGTCGATTTCCGCAAGCTCTATCGATCACGATCTGCTGGATCAGTGGCCCATCGGCTTTGCCAAGGAGTTCAAAGTTTTCCCTGTCCGGGACGCGAATGACATCGTCCTTGTCATGGCCGATCCGGGCGACAGCCGTCCTCTCAATGACCTCTCCGCGCTGACCGGCGAGCCGGTCGAGGCCTGCGTAGCGACACCGACTGAAATCCTGCGCGCCATCAACCAGGCCTATGAAACACGGGCCGGAGAAACCGAAGAAATCATTGCCGACATCGGTGGAAGCGGCGCCGAGTCCTTTGCGGGCAACCTGGAACCGGCTGATCTGATCGATACCTCGGATGAAGCGCCGATCATCCGCTTTGTCAACAGCCTGGTAACCCAGGCCTATCGCGAACGCGCCAGCGACATTCATATTGAACCGTTCGAAGGGGAAATGATCGTACGCTACCGCATCGACGGCATCCTCTACGAGGTTCTCAAGCCGCCGATCAAGGCCCATGCCGGGATCATCAGCCGCGTCAAAATCATGTCGAATCTCAACATCGCCGAAAAGCGACTGCCGCAGGATGGCCGTTTCCGGGTCCGTATTGCAGGCAAGGATGTCGATGTGCGCGTTTCCACCCTGCCGACCGCATTCGGCGAGCGGGTCGTCATGCGCCTGCTGGACAAAAGCTCCAACGTCCTGACGCTGGAAGACATCGGCATGGAAAAGACTCTTCTGCTGCGCCTCAATCCCATGATTCACAAAAGCCATGGCATCTTCCTGGTGACCGGCCCCACCGGTTCGGGTAAAACCACGACTCTGTACGCGGCGCTGACACGGCTCAACAGCCGCGAGAAGAATATCATCACGGTTGAGGATCCCATCGAATATCAGCTCAACGGCGTCGGGCAGATTCAGGTCAACCCCAAAATCAACCTGACCTTCGCCAACGGACTGCGCTCGATCCTGAGACAGGACCCGGACATCATCATGGTCGGAGAGATCCGCGACGGCGAAACCGCCGAGATCGCGGTGCAGTCGGCACTGACCGGCCACATGGTCTTTTCAACCCTGCATACCAACGATTCCGCCGGGGCTCTTACGCGCCTGGTGGAGATGCAGATCGAGCCTTTCCTGATTGCGTCCTCCGTTGTCGGCGTTCTGGCGCAGCGGTTGGTGCGAACCATCTGCCCGCACTGCAAGGAAAGCTACCAGCCCTCGACGCAAGCGCTGGAAGAGATGGGACTTTCTGCCGCATTCCCCGACGGCGCCACGTTCTACCGCGGGCGGGGATGCGAAAAGTGCATGGACATCGGCTATCGCGGCAGATCAGGCATTTACGAACTGTTGACGGTGGATGAGCAGGTGCGCGACCTGGTTCTGAAAAAAAGCGATTCGGCCACTATCAAGAATGCCGCCTGCAGGGCGGGGATGGTGGCACTGCGCGAGGCCGGCCTGGCCAAAGCCCTTGCCGGGCAGACCACTCTGGAAGAGGTCATGCGCGTGACCCAGGAGGAAGGCTGATTTGGCGCTTTACGAGTACGAAGGATTCAACAACCGGGGCAAAAAAGTCCGCGGCGTCGCCGAAGGCGGCAGCCGCCGGGCGATTATCCAGCAGCTCAAATCCCGCGGCATCATTGTCACCGAAGTGTCGCAGCAGTCCGCGGAGACCCACAAGGGCGGCAGATTCAATTTTTCTTTTAGCCGGAGAAAGGTCTCTGCAGCCGATCTTGCCGTTGCCTCCCGGCAGATGGCAACCCTTCTGAGTGCAGGTATCTCCCTGGACGAAACCCTGGCCACTATTGCCGGGCAGTTGGAGAATCCCAGGCTGGGCAAGGCTCTCAACCAGGTTCGGGAAGAGATCGTTCAAGGACAGTCCCTGTATTATGCCATGAGCCAGCATCCACGGTTGTTTTCCGATCTCTATGTCAACATGATCCAGGTGGGTGAAAGCAGCGGCACGCTCGACCAGGCCATGCACCGCCTGGCTGACTTTCTCGAGGAGCAGGCCCGCCTGCGCTCCCGCATTCAGGCGGCCATGGCCTACCCGGTGCTGATGGCACTGATCGGCACCGGTGTTCTGTTCTTCCTGATGGCGTTCGTGGTGCCTAAAGTAACGCGCATGCTGGAAGATTTGGGCCAGACTCTCCCCTTTGCCACGCGTGCCCTGATCGGTATGAGTGATTTTTTATCTACCTGGTGGTGGCTGCTGCTCGTCTGCCTGGCAGCGGGACTGTTTTTTTTCCAGCAGTATGTTAAGAAACCGAAAGGCCGGCTGAACTTTGATCGACGCAAGTTGACCGCACCAGTTTTCGGAAAACTCAATCTGCTGCTGGCGACCGCCCGCTTCACCCGTACTTTAGGTACGCTGCTGCGCAGTGGAGTTCCCCTGCTGGCGGCCCTCGAGATCGTCAAAAACCTGATGGGCAACCGCGTGCTGGTCGAGACCATCGAGGACACGATCGTCTCTGTCCGCGAGGGTGAAAGCCTGGCCCAGCCACTGAAGCGTTCCGGCGTTTTTCCACCGATGGTCAGCCAGATGGCGGCTGTCGGAGAAAAAAGCGGTGAACTGGAGGAGATGCTGTTCAAAGTGGCTGATGCTTACGAACACCAGGTAAATTCCGCCATCAATGCTATGCTTTCATTGCTTGAGCCGGTGATGATTCTGCTGATGGGGACGGTGGTGGGATTCATCGTTCTTGCCATTCTTCTGCCGATCTTCCAAGCCAGCCAGGGGATCGGATAACGGGAAAATTCGGGGAGCGCTCCTGGCGAGCGTTTCTCAGGATTATCTATAAATCGGATTTGTTGCACCATAAATTCCATAAATTCAATCAACGAGAGGAAAACAATGAACAAATATCTCAGACAGTGTCAGCGCGGCTTCACCCTGATTGAAATCATGGTTGTCGTCATCATTCTCGGGATTCTGGCAGGGATCGTGGTTCCGCGTCTGCTCGACGAACCCGAGGAAGCGCGTCGCACCAAGGCTCAGGTACAGATCAAAAGCATCGAGGAAGCCCTTGGCATGTACAAACTGCACAACGGCTATTTCCCGACCACCGAGCAGGGACTCCAGGCGCTGGTGGAAAAACCCGAAACAGGCCGCATTCCCAACAACTACAAAGAAGGCGGCTACATCGGCAAGATCCCGCTCGACCCCTGGGGCAATCCTTACATTTATCTCAGCCCCGGCGTCCATGGCGACTATGATCTGATCTCGTACGGCGCCGATGGCGAACCCGGCGGCGAAGGCAAGGACGCGGATGTCGAAAGCTGGAATATCGAATAATATCATTACGCGCAATCAGAAGGGGTTCACCCTGGCGGAACTCGCCATCGTGGTGCTGCTGATCGCCCTGATGTCGACTCTTTCCATTCCCCTGCTCGGGCATGTCGGCGACGCCGACCTCAACCGCGCCGGGCGGCGGCTCGCCGGCAGCGTGAAATATCTCTACAACGAAGCGGCGCTGCAAGGTCTGCCTTTCCGCCTGCAGTTCGATCTCGACAGCAACCTGATCACCGCGCAGCAGCAGCGACTGGAAAATGGTGAATGGGAAGAGGTCACCGGACGTTACAGGCCTGCTGAACTGCCGGACTCGGTGCGCATGCTTCGGATCAGGGTTGAGGGGCAAGGCACCAATTCATCGGGCACAGCGGAGATGGTGATTTATCCGGTGGGCTGGCTCGATGAAACGACTCTGCATCTGATCGACGGCGAGAGAAAAATGACTGTGTGGTTCTCGCCGCTGACCGGCACGGCGGAATTTTACGAGGGCCATCGTGAATTACCCTGAACGACTCCTCGGCCGGCATGCAGACAGGGGGTTCACCCTGCTTGAGGTCATGATCGCCCTGGTCATCATGGGCACGGCCCTGGTCGCCCTGCTCTCTCTGGCCAACCGTTCTATCGGGGTACGCTCGGAAGTGCAGCGGGTCACCCATGCCACGCTGCTGGCCGAGCAGAAGATGACCGAGGTAGAAACATTTTATCAACTCGGCCGCGGCCGTGAAATCGAGAATGAAGGCGTTTTTGAAGAACCCTTTGAAGTTTATCGATGGGAGATCGCTTTTACTGACACCATGCTCCCCTCGATACAGCAGGTCAATGTGATGGTGCGCTGGGGGCCGACGGAAAAGAGTGAATATGTGGAGATCAACAGTTTTGTCTTCCGCGAAAGCGCTCTCTGACAACAGACAGCGTGGATTCACCCTTCTTGAGGTGCTGATAGCCCTTAGTGTAACCGCCATCATTCTGACGGCGGTTTACGGGATATTTTCAGGTGTGGTGGCTGCGAAGGAGCGCCTTGAAAGCGACGCCCTCGCATTTCACCAGGCAAGAGTGCTGTTTGATCGAATGGGACGGGAGATCCGCAGTTTCTATGCCTCCGGAGAGAAAGGAACCTTTCTCGGCGGGGAAAATACGGAGGGCCGTTTCTTCCTGGAATTGACGACCACCGTAACCTCTCCCTCGCTTCCCCGTGCCACCGGGTTTTCCCGTGTTCGCTACGAGGTGCGCGATGACCCCGAGGATCGTTACGCGCTGCCGGAGCTGATTCGTGAGGAACAGTCCCTGCTGCCGGGGGCGGACAGCGAAGTCATGGAGAATCGATTGTTCGGCGGGATTCGCGCTTTTCTGGTGCGCTTTCATGACGGGCGCGAATGGCAGGATGAATGGACATCCGATCAATCTTCACCGCCCCGCATGGTGGAACTGTTCCTTGAACTTGAAGTCGACGAGGTCCGGCAGTCGTTTCGAACCGCTTTTGAGATTCCCCGTTTCGAGGGCAATCTATGAAAGCCGCCGCCCTGGGTCAAGAGCGCGGCATGGTCCTGCTGCTGGTCCTGGTTGTGATGGCGCTGCTGTCGGCGCTTTTAAGCGATTTCGCCTTTTCCACGCTGGTGGACCTGCGTCTGGCTGAAACCTTTCGCGACCGCAGCCGCGCCTATTATCTGGCGCGTGGGGGGATTCGCGCCGGGCAGATGATTCTGCAGGAAGATCAGAACAATTACGACGGTCCTGATGAGATGTGGAGCCAGGGGGTTGCCAACTTCCCGGTGGGAGAAGGTTTTCTGACAATTGATATCACCGACCAGGACGGGCGCCTGGCCATCAATTCCCTGGTGGTTGGCAACAACCCGCAGAGCGTCCAGAAAGAGCGATTTCTACGGCTTTTCGAAATTCTCGAATTCCCCGACGGACCGGACCTGGTCGCGGCGCTTATCGACTGGATCGACACGGACAACGAGGAGTATATCCAGGATGGCCTGCTTGGCGCCGAAAGCAATGAATACCTGTCGCGCGATCCCGGCTATAGCGCCCGCAACGGCCCCCTGAGGAGCTTCGAAGAGTTGTCCCTGGTGCGCGGCTTTACCCCGGAGGTTGTTGCACGGCTCAAGCCCCATGTCACCATTTACGGCGACAGCGGCGTCAACCTCAATACCGCGACTCCTGAAGTGATCGCGACCCTCTATTTCGACGAAGAAGATCGCATCACACTGGAGGAAGCGCGGGACATCGCTTCGGCACGGAACATCGAGCCCTTTCGCGATCTGGAAGATTTCAAGCAGAAGTTTCCCGGCCTGTGGCAGCTTTTTCCAACCAGCGGGGAACTGGATTACAGTATCGGTTTCAGAAGTGATTTTTATCGGGTACGCTCTCAGGCCTGGGTCAATGAAGGCACCCGCGTGGTCGAGGCCGTGGTGGCGAAACCCAAGAACAATATTCTCTTTCTACGGGTCTACTGACGGCAATAATGATGGCGCCGCAAAAAATCCACCCTGCGGTGTTACGGCGTTTTAGGACGAAATTTCTGCTAAGCCATTTTCTGATTTTTACGAGTGCATAAATAATGGCCAAAAAATTCATCGGCATCGATTTTGACGGAGAGTTCCTGCGCGTGGCGGTCGCTGAGGCTGCCAAGGGCGGCCCGGTATTGACCGACCATCGCAGCTATGAAGTCCCCGTGCCCGAGGCGCTGGGCGAAGTGATCGAAAAGGCGCTGCCGGAAGCGGCGTTCGGGGATCGTCTCGCCCTCAATCTTCCAGCGCATGAGGGTTTTTTCCGCTATCTCGAGTTTCCCTTCAATGATCTAAAAAAGATCGCCTCGGCACTCCCCCTGACCCTGAGCAGCCAGATCCCGGTCAATGACGAACTGGTGACTGATTTTCTTTCAGGACAAGCCCTGAATGGCCAGTTCAGGATTCCAGCTGCGGCCGTCAGGCAGGAAGCGGTACGTGCATGCATCGCACCTTTTGAAGAGACCGGACACCTCCCACAGATTGTGGATCTTGCGCCATTCTGCTATGCAGCCGGTTTGAAGAAGGTTTTTGCGGACGGGGTCCTTGTTTCAGTAGAAAAGTCCCAGGGCACGGTATCCCTGGTTGAAAACGGGCAGGTCAGAGAATTCAGATGCCACCTGTTCCGGGAAGAGCCTTCGATTGAGAAGCTGGCACAGATCATTACGCGTGACTATTTCTCTTTGGTTGCGTCCAACCACAGGGATCAGCAGCCAGCTATGGCCCTTATGGGCAGCGGCGTCAGTGAGGCATTGCGGACCCGGTTGGAAAATAACGGAATGAAGGTTTATTTTCCCCAGCTCAAGGTGGGCGAATCCGTTATGGCGCCGGCCATGCTGCCCGCCGCGACACTGGCGCTGCGGGCGGCGATTCCGCCACGGGAGCGGCAGTTCAACTTTCTGCCGGGCGACCTGGCCCCCCGTGGGCAATGGGCCGGTTTCCGGCGGCAGATGATCACTCTTGGGGTGATTCTCGGCCTGCTTCTTACCACCGCTGCAGCAGGGGGGTATCTCAAACTTTCCCATCTCGAATCCCGTGCCAGAAACCTGGGTGAAGAGATGAACCGGGTCTACCGCCAGACCTTTCCGGGTGCAACGGTGATTGTTGATGTTTCCGCCCAGATGCAGGCCAAACTTGCGGAACTGCGGGAAAAAAGCCGGATCCTCGGCATCGGCAAGGACCGCTCGGCCCTGAACCTCCTGCGGGAAATTTCGTTGCGCACACCACCGGACCTGACAATCGATGTCCGGGAACTGATCTATGGCGACAATGAGATCAGGATTGAAGGAGTCACTGAGTCATTTGAAGCGATCAACCGACTTTCACAGAAGCTTCGGGAGTCTCCCTTGTTTTCCGAGAGCAAGATTTCCGATGCAAAAATGAGCCTGGACGGTCAAAAAGTCGATTTCAGGCTCAACCTGACCCTCTCGACACAGGAGCCTGCGTCATGATCAGTTCGTTGAGCCAACGTGAAAAAATATTGGTCGTCGCGGGGGGAATCTGCGTTGTTCTGGTGCTGTTGTGGTTCGGCGTGCTCGCCCCGTATCACGCGGCGGTGGAACGCCACGAAACCCGCATCGAGAGCCGGCGGAAGCAGCTCCAGGACATCCACGAACTGCGCCGGGAATACCTGGCGCTTAAAAAGGAGCTGGACACTTCAGAGCGGCGCCTGGGTAATGCTGCACGCGATTTTTCCCTGTTTTCTTTTCTCGAAGAGGTCACCTCCCGGTCGGGCGTACGAGACCGCCTGGTTTCCATGCGTCCCCAAAATACGTCAACGCTGGGCGAATACCGTGAAGAGTCGGTGGAGATGCGTTTGGAGCGCCTGGAATTAGCGCAACTGGTCAAATTGCTCTATGCGCTGGAGCAGGCTGACGCTTTTCTTACAACCCGCTCCCTGCGCATCAAATCCCGTTTCGACGATCGATCCCGTTTCGATACCGTTCTGGTCATTTCCTCGTATCAGAGAGCATCATGAAATTTTCAATCCGATCTTTTCGTGCCGAATCCGGCGACAGAAAACCGAAAGATAAAAATAGCCTGCGGCTGCATCTTGGCGCATTTCTTCTGCTGGTGGTCACCTTTTTTGCCGCTCTTCTGGCCTTTTTCCCAACCGAAGCTCTGCGTGTGCGTGCAGAACAGATGATTCAGCGCCAGACGGGGGAGTCCGTCTCAATCGGCCGACTTTCTCTGCGGCCCCTGCTGTCGCTGCAGCTCTCCGGCATCAGTTGGTCCCCATCCGCCGAACCCTGGCCGCCGGTGAATATCCCGCAAGTGAAAGTGTCTCCGCGCTGGAGCGCTCTTGTAACGGCTCAGCCCGGTTTGAACTTCATCACGCAACTGGCCGATGGAAGAATTGAAGGTTCCTTCATTCCGGGGGCAGATACCCAGGCGGAAATCATCAGCGCCTCTATCGCTCCGTATTTTCCCGGCGAGCTGGATTACAAGGCTCAAGGGATTTTGTCCGGAACTTTTTTTTCCGACGGGGATCCCTCGGCAGAATCGACCGAATCGGTTTTCGATCTGCAGCTTGAACAGGCTGCCGTTACCGGACTTGAGCGACTCGGCATCTCCCGGGACCGGCTCAGCCTCGGAACGATCCGCATTCAGGGAAACCTGCAGGGTCGCAATCTCAAAATTGAAAACCTCTCCGCTGCCGGAGGAGAGATTCAAATTGATGGAAAAGCCACAATTCTTGTTGCAAAAACACCACAGCAGAGCCGAATCAATGCCCAGATCGCATTGACTCCAGGTCCGGATCTTGCCCCCGGCCTGCGCGACCTATTGACCCTCAGCGGTGTAACTCCCGACCGCAACGGCACTTTTAATCTTCGCCTCAGTGGATCCCTCGCACAACCCAACCGGCGTTAAAATTCTCACATACGTTTAGGCCCCAAGTTTGCAATAACCGCTTCCGCCATCGCAACTCATGGTTTGGCCATAGCGTTGCGCGTGGCATTCTGTCGTTTATAATGAAAGAGAAAAACGCTGCCAGTTCAACCAGTTAAAACAATTTTATTACGGAAGACAATGAAGATTCTCTACTCTTACATCGCTTTTTTCACCCTCATTCCGGCCATGCTCTGCCTTGGCGGGTGCCATCAGTCATCCGAACCCAGGGACGCCAGAAACACCGCCAGAAACACCATTTTTGATGTGTCACCAACCCCTCCACCATCTGTCGAACAGCAGCCGGAAAAGGCAGCTCCGGTTGATGTCTCGCCGGATTCGCTGGAAGATCTCGAGCGCCTTTTTGCGCTGAACAACTATGATCTCGACACGCTGCATGAACATGGCGTACCTAAAATCATTATTCACAATCTGCCTGAGGATCTCAAAGAAGTTGGCGCTGTGAGTGAAAAAAAGCGGCTTTTCTTCCTCACTCTGCTTCCCATGATTCTGATGGCCAACGAAGAAATCCAGGCCGAACGGGATACACTGATCTCGCTGTTTGATTCATTTGACCAGGGGAAACTGCCTGGAGCATTGGAATTGGAGCGACTGGCCAGCATCCAGCGCCGCTACAAAATCAAAGGCGATCCCTTGATGGATGAGGCGGTGCGGCAGAAGCTTCTCACGCGGGTCGATATCCTGCCGCCGTCACTGGTGCTGGCTCAGGCAGCGAATGAATCCGCCTGGGGCACCTCCCGCTTTGCCCGCCTGGCCAACAATATCTTCGGTGAATGGACCTTTACTCCCGGAACGGGAATTGTTCCTAAAGATCGCCCCGAAGGGGCCAGCTACGAGGTGCGTAAATTCCCAAGCATCTACGATTCTTTAAAGTCCTACATGGCCAACCTCAACACGAACGGCGCCTACGCGCCGCTGCGCAGGCTGCGTGCACAGATGCGAAGGCAGGATGAGCCGCTGCAAGGCACTGAACTGGCAAAGGGCCTTCTGGCCTATTCAACCCGGCGCGAGGCCTATGTTGCCGAAATTGCCGAAATGATCCGTTACAACCGACTCAACAAGTTCAGCCAGGCCAGCCTGCGCGGCTCATGATGCGCATCGCCCCAAAGTTTTTGGTCGGGTTGCGCCCTGCCCTACGGCATTATCGGTCATCAGCCAATAAAGAAGCCGGGAGAACAAATAAACTCCCGGCTTCTTTATTATTCACCTTTGATGCTTTCGCAAAAAAGCATCAATGTCGATGGCTAAGCAAAAAGCGCCAAATGCAAGGCGCGCGATTGTCGAGCAATGAGACGTACTTAGGTACGTCGAAGCAGTGAGAGCAATTGCAGCAACGCAGCAGTTGGTGAGTTTTTGCGACGCCATCACCTTTGTCTATTCAATAGACCTACTCAGGCACTTCTGGGCGGAGCCACAGACGCCCGAACCAATGCCACCGACCGTCCGGACCCTGAGCCGTCAGGGTATACTGGGTTCGTCGCCCCTGCAGCGGATTTTTCGCCTGAACAACAATCCGCGAGGGGTTGTCCGGATCGACGCGCACATCGCCCTGAGGCTGCCCGCCGATAA
>JAXHUR010000012.1:18942-53423 GCA_034189505.1 Thermodesulfobacteriota bacterium
CCCTGAGCCGTCAGGGTATACTGGGTTCGTCGCCCCTGCAGCGGATTTTTCGCCTGAACAACAATCCGCGAGGGGTTGTCCGGATCGACGCGCACATCGCCCTGAGGCTGCCCGCCGATAAAAAGATTGATGCGGCCGGCATCGATTCCTGCAGCTGGATCTATCTGAATTTCAAGGCGGGGGGGATTTGCGTCACCAACCACAGGATTTTCAGGCACAATCGAAAGAACCGGCAGGGGCTTCATCCGTGCTTTCTCACGAAAACCGTCGAGGG
Source organism: Thermodesulfobacteriota bacterium (assembly GCA_034189505.1). Taxonomy (GTDB): domain Bacteria; phylum Desulfobacterota; class Desulfuromonadia; order Desulfuromonadales; family Geoalkalibacteraceae; genus Geoalkalibacter_A. The sequence goes on from JAXHUR010000012.1 coordinate 19,217, forward strand.
TCGCGTATGGACCGCCCATGGGAAAACGGGGCAGCCGGAAAACATCGCTCCCGGGACCGACCACACCGGAGGTCTGCACTGCCGCCGCCTTGAATCCCAGATCACGGATCAATTCAACGACTTCCGGGGACCATTCGCCGTAGGGATAGGCAAACAGGTCAGGCTCGCAATCCAGATTCTTCCGGAAAGCCTGCTGAGCACGCACAATATCGGCCCTGAGCCGCCCAAGCCATTCTTCTCGACTTTCACCGTCCCGGCGGCTGACCATGTGGAGATGACTGTAGGAATGGTTGCCGATTTCAACTCCGGCCGCCCTGACCTCTTTGAGTTCATCCCACGACAGATAACCGCGCCCTCCCACGTTTTCAGCCTGGACGAACAGAGTGGCGGGATAGCCAAATTCCCGCAACAGGGGCACCGCACCTTCAAGAAAGCTCTGGTAACCGTCATCAACGGTGATGACGGCTGTTTTCTCCCCCAGAGGCTTGTCGAGCCGCAAGCGCTTCGCCACCTCACTCAAAGGCAGAACCTGGTAGCCGTCCTCCTTGAGGAAGGTCAACTGCTGCCGGAACACTTCCAGCGAGATATTGGTGGAGGGATAGCGGTCATCTCCAAATCGATGATAGACAAAGATATTCGCCTGATCGGCCCAGGCCGTACCGCACAGCAAAACGAGTCCGATAAAAAAGGCGACTGTACGCCGCCTCCATTTCCTGCCATCAATCATTTTTACCCTCTCCTTTAACCCTGCTGCGCAGGAAGCGACGAATTGCGTTGCGCGCCTTGGGGGTCACCGCCCAGTCAAGCCATTTTGGCAGGACCTCGGGCGCCGCACTGGCTTCAATGGCAACCTGGTCGCCATCGAGCAACCGGTAGCGCAGTAGGCGCGTTTGTCCATTGACGCGGGCGCGACGGGCATGGAGCCCCAATTCCTCGTGAATCTCGAAAGCGAAATCAAGGGCACTGCTTCCTTCAGGGAGTGTACGCATATCGCCGGCCGGCGTATAAACCTGAATGGAGGCCGAAGCCAAACGCAGGCTCTCGGTATCGAACGGCGATTCTCCCTCCAGAAGCGATCTCATCAAGCCGCGGAAATTGGTGGCTCTGAATTCGAAGCCGGGAGCAAGCACACCGGAATCATTGAATCGCGCCAGCTTTCGTGTGGTGATCTCAACCCGCATGCGGTATTCGTTCGCCTGAACGGTGGTTTTTATCGCCTGGTAACCAAACTGGGAGGTGAAATGCAGGTGATCGCGCAGCTTGCCGGGAATAGGCGGAAAAAGGCTGTGCAGGAGTCCCAGAGCAAGGTAGGCGTCCATGGTTCGGTCAACCTGAATCTCCAAGGTATAGAGAGTCGAAACGCCACGGCCGAGCACTTTGGCGGCAGGAATGGAAAAAGGGCGCCAGCGGTCGCGAATAAGTACATCGAGCTTCTGTTTTTCCGCGGCATTCTGGAATTTTGAACGGATGCGGCGCAGCTTCGGATCGACCCGCTCGCGCAGGTGTTCCATGGTGCTGCGATAACGGCGGTAGCGGCGGGGATAGAGAATGCGCAGGGAGAGCGCCTCCAACTCTGAGGAAACCCGCCCCATGCCGAGATGCCTGGCGAGGGGGACATAAATGGCCCGCGTCTCTTCAGCGATCAGCTTCTGTTTATTGGGCGCCAGTGCTCCAATGGTCTGAAGATTATCAATGCGGTCCCAGAATTTGAGGCATAGAACACGGACATCTTCGATGGCGAGAAGTACGGTCTTGCGATAAGTCTTGGCTTTCAGGGTTTCTCGACTGAGATTTTCATCAGACGCCTTGGTCAGGCCGTTGACCAGAACGGCCACTTCTTCGCCGAACTCCTCCTGAACCTCCTCGAGGGTGACGGGCGTATCTTCAACCACATCATGAAGCAGTGCGGCAAAGATGGAGTTGAAATCCATCCAGTGCCTGGCGGCCAGATGCGAAACCCGCAGGGGATGAAAGAAATAGGGCTCGCCGGATTTGCGGAACTGCCCCTCGTGGCTGGTACGGGCGAGATCGATGGCTTTCTGCAGGAGGGTGATGGACGAATCGAGTTGCTGCTCGGTCATGCCCCCACCGTAGTGAGTCACCAGCAGCTCCATGATTTCAGAAATCATGCGTTGTTGTGTTCGTTCATCAAACTCGGGCATATGCCTACCGTGCTGGATCAGTTGCAGGAATATTTCGGAAAGTGAGGTTTCTATGGTAATGGGTTTTGGATTCGCGGGCAAGATGATATCGCGCAAAGCCTTTTCGAGGATCTTCTTTGTCGCAGAACAGGACTTCTCCTTATGATCTGAACCCACACTTGCAGGTGGGGTTCAGCCTGGACTTTTCAACAACAATTAAACAGTGCGCCCGATCTGGTCGAAAGTGAATTTCAGGGGATTTCCTTATCACTCACAAGCCCGCAAACTGTCGACACTTTTTTGTAAGCCATTGTTTTTGCTAATTTTTTTCCTTGCACATTTTTTGTGCATTTCGTTATTCAGCCCATGATCTCGCCCCTCGCGGTGAACTATTCAGGGTTTTCCTAGGACTTTTCCACAGCCTCTGTGGACAAGTCGTATCGTCTTTGTTCAAGGGAAAAATCAGAAGCTGAAATGTTCATGAACAGTTCTTGTTAAAAATCAAAAGGCCCCCACCTGGAGGCCTTCAGAAAACGATGAAAAATGCCTTATTTTACGCGCCGCAAAGAGGAAAAACTTCCTTCAGTCGACGCAGAGTTGTTTCCCGCCCGAGGACCTGGATGACTTCAAAAATGCTCGGGCTGGTCGTGCCTCCGGTCAGCGCAACGCGAACCGGTTGGGCCACTTTCCCCAGCTTGAGGTCATAATCCTTCATCACCTTGTTGAAAACTGCCTCGATGCAGTCATGGTTCCAGTCGGAGGCTTTCTCCAAACCTGCGATCAGGCTCTTGAAAACGGGAATCTTGTCCTCGGTGAGAAACTTGGCGACAGCCTTGCCGTCGAATTCAATTTCCCTCTTGTAATAGAAGGCGGCCCCATCGGCCATTTCGACCAATGTTTTAGCGCGGTCGCGCAGGGTGGTCACAACCTCGGGCAGAGCAGGGCCGTTCTCGGGACTAAGCCCCTTGGCTTCCAGAAACGGTCGCAGCAATTCTCCCAGACGCGCTGGATCGCCGGTTTTGATGTAATGTTCATTGAGCCACAACAGCTTGCCGGGGTTGAAGACCCCTGCCGCCTTGCCGACCTGCTCCAGGGAGAACTTTTCGATCAGTTCCTGCATGGAGAAAATTTCCTGATCGCCGTGGGACCATCCCAGGCGCACCAGATAGTTGACCAGGGCCTCCGGCAGATATCCCATCTCCTTGTAAGCCATCACCGACGTCGCGCCGTGCCGCTTGGACAGGCGGGTTTTGTCCTCGCCGAGAATCATCGGGACATGGGCAAAGGTCGGCACGTCGTAGCCCAGAGCCAGGTAAAGCAGAATCTGCCGCGGCGTATTGTTGATGTGATCGTCGCCGCGGATAATCAGGTTGATCCCCATGGTCGCATCGTCAACGACAACCACGAAATTATAGGTCGGAGTCCCGTCGGTGCGCTGAATAATGAGATCATCGAGTTCATCGTTGCGGAAGGTGATGGCCCCTTTGATGCGGTCCACGAACCTCACCTCACCTTCCCGGGGAGAGCGAAAGCGCACAACATACGGCTGATCCCCAGGCTGATCGTCCCGCTCGCGGCAGGTGCCGTCATACTTGGGCTTGCGCCCCTCTTCCTGGGCTTTTTTGCGCTTCTCCTCCAACTCTTCCGGAGTACAGTAGCAGCGGTAGGCCAGTCCCTTTTCGAGAAGCTCTTCGACTTTTTCACGGTAGAGGTCGAAACGTTCCGACTGGTAATACGGCCCCTCATCGTAGCCGAGCCCGAGCCATTGCATGGCTTTCAGGATGGCATCGGTGGATTCCTGGGTGGATCGCGCCACGTCGGTGTCCTCGATACGCAGGACAAAGGTACCTTTTTCCTTCCGTGCCAGCAGGTAGTTGAACAGTGCGGTTCGTGCGCCGCCGATATGAAGATACCCGGTCGGACTGGGCGCGAAACGGACTCGCAGGTCAGACATAAGTCACTCCTTGAAATACATTTTGTAACTGTCCAGCATGGGATCGCAACTCCCATGACAAGGGCCACTTTTCGCCATCCCTGGCCGTTCGATTGGCGCCCTCCCTGGCGCCAAACGCCCTTGTCATGGGAGCTGCGATCCCGCGAGGTGAATAGCTACTACGTTTTTACATAAAAAAGGGCCGCCTCGTAAGTAAGCGACCCCGTCTTATATACTGCAAAACCCTCAATATGCCAAGGATTTTATAATCTCACAGAATCACCGGGGACTTATTCAACCACAAGGCCGGCATATCCAACGACCTCACGCCGGTCGCCGGTGACATCTCCGCTGTTGCCGTACCGCACCAGAGTTGCCTTTTTGGCTCCCAGGCGGTTGCAGGCGCTCAGCATGACCACTGTCGGCACGACGCCGCACATGGTGATCCCCTGTTCGGCAACAACCCGGTAAAGCCCCACCGGGTCAAGAGCAAGGATCCGGTCGATGGCGGCCGTGTCTTTCCTCTGCGCATCCTGCGCGGATTCGTAATGGGTCATATCCGAGCTGGCCACCAGCAAAATCTCCCGGCCATCCTTTTCAAGAACATCAGCCATCTGCTCGCCCAGACGGACCAGGTCATCGGGCCGGGTATGGGACAGGCAGAGGGGAACGATTCGGAGGGAAGGATTGAGAAATTGAAGAAACGGGAGCTGGACCTCGAGAGAGTGCTCGAAGCGGTGTGCCGCTTCGTCCTCCTGCAGGAGATCGCAGGATTGAACCAAGTTCCGGCTCAACTCGGCATCGATTTCACTGCGCCCCAGAGGGGTTTCCCAGGCTCCCCCCGGGTAGACGGCCGCTCGCTGCCCGACACCGTGATGGTTAGGGCCCAGAATCACGACGGTCTCCGGGACATGAACACAGCTGAAAACGGCACCGGCAATCGCGCCGGAATAGACGTAGCCGGCATGAGGGGAAACAACGCCGAAAGCAGGCCTTGCCTCCGCTTCCGGGACAAGGGCCGCGACGGTTTCACGCAGGGATTGTTCCTCACCGGGGTAGAACTGTCCAGCGACGGCAGGTTTACGCACCATGTCAGATCTCCTCAGGTCTTTAGAACCAGACGTTGTAAGCAATCCGCAAACCAATGAAAATCAGAAATACCGCGAAGATCTTCATCAGTCTATCATGCCGCGTATGTGAAGCAACCCGGGCCCCAATGCGTGCGAAAATCATTGTCAGAGGCGCCACCAGCACAGCCACCAGCAGGTTGACGTACCCCAGGGAAAATGGCGGCAGATGTGCCTCGCTCCGCCCCAGGAAGAGATAGCACAGCGTCCCCCACAGCGAGGAAACCACAACCAGTGCACTGGAATTGCCGATGGCCAGATGAATGGGAAGACGCAGCAGAATCACCATCAGGGGAACCGCCACAATCCCACCCCCGACGCCGAAAAAAGCCGAGAAAAAACCGCCGCAGCCACCGACCAAAAAAAACTTCCAGAACGCGACTCCCTTGCGCTCTTCCGGTGGCAGATGAGGGCGATATAGCAACATCTTCAACCCGACTCCCACCTGCATGACGCCGAACAATGCCTTGAGAACTTCTCCTGGCAGGTTAACCGCAGCCATTGCGCCCCCAAAAGCGCCGAACATGGCAGCAAGCGCAAGATAAAGGACCTGATGCCAGTCGACGTTGCCTCTTTTGCGGTGACCGAGAGTGCTGCTGAAAGCGGTCGGAACGATGATCGCCAGGCTGGTGCCGAAGGCCATATGGACAATCAGGTCGGAAGGAAATCCGGCGACCTTGAACACCCATAGAAAAAGAGGAACGAGGATAACCCCGCCGCCGATTCCGAAAAGACCGGCTATAAATCCGGCCAGAGCACCGAGAAGAAGAAACAGGCCGAGAATTTCAAAAGTGAGGAGAGGCATGGGGGTGAGTGTAACCGAAATTCATCCGGAACCAGAAATAAAAAAAGCCGGTAGAAAACCGGCTTTTTCTTGAAACTGGAGGCCCCGACCAGATTCGAACTGGTGATGGAGGTTTTGCAGACCTCTGCCTTACCACTTGGCGACGGGGCCGAACTTGTGAGGCGTATGAATATCAGAATCCTGCGGCAGGTGTCAAGGACTTTTACTTTCCCGATCCACCCGCACCTGAATCGTGCGCTGCCCGGTCTGCGGCCCGGTACTGAAACGTACGAAATCTCCGCCGATATCGCTCCCCCCGTAAAAATGACCGGCCAGGTCGACCCAGCTTCCAAGCGGCACAGGGACCCGCGTCATCGCCTCCTGAAACAGGATCGGCCGGGCCCCGGAGGATTCTGTTGAATCGCCTGAAAACTCACGTAAATAGGGTGTGACTTCAAGCAGAACCTGGTCGCCGTGCAACCTCGGCCTGACGAAAAAACCGGTTTCCACACTCTGAAAATCAATTCGCCTGGAAATGCCCCGTCCGCCATACTTCCCAACCCACGCAGCCATTTCAGCGGTATAGGGGATCTCCTGACCTACCGTAATCATGGCCTGTCCGCCATCAAGAACCCGTACAAACTGATTGATGCTCCCAGACGTCGTGCCGAGCCGTTTAAGCCCGCCATCGTTGCCGGCTCCTGTACCATTCTCCCCATAGTGCACCCCGCTGTCGATCGAGCGCGAATCCTGCCGCACGGCAACCCGCAACACCTCCCGTTCGACATCAAGCTCCTCGATGATTTCCGCCGCATCCGCCAGATCCGCAGCAGCGCCCCGCAGAATCACGGTATCCCCCGACACAGCGATCCTGATCTCGTCTGAGAACAGCTGTTCCAGTACCGGCACCAGCTCGCGCGCCGGGGTATGTTCGAGGGCAAAGGAGCGAACTTCTGCATAGCCGGCCACCGGACTGAAAAACAGCATGGCCATGACAATCATCACCCACATCGACACATTGCGCATTGATCTCTCCGATCTGCTCCATCCTGTTCAGAGCCCCAACTCTCCGTGGCAAATTTGATGCTTTCGCAAGAAAGTCAAATTGAGGTTGGAGAGAAAACAGGGGCGGACCGCTGCCGGTCCGCCCCTGTTTTTCAGATTCATGCACACCATGAATCACGCACCCACATCGCGGCCGAAGTTGCGGAATTCTTCCAGATTGCTGAACTCCGCCCATGCCAGATGTTCGTTGGGTGCATTGGCGAAATTGTGAACGTTCTCAACGATATTGAAATGCTTCTGCTCCTCCTTGATAATGCGCTCAAGCAGAGCCTTGACCTCAGGATCAGTTTCCTCGGCCAGGGCCTTTTCATAGACCCGTGCACCCTCGGCTTCCATCTTCATGGCATGGCGATAGGCTTCAAGATCGCCCTGCAGCTGATCTGCAGGCGGTTTCTGTTCGAGCATCCTGGAGAATGCGTTGCGGGCGTTCTCCAGGGCCTTGCTCTCTTCCATGGCCGTGTTTCCGGTTCGATCCTTCATCGCCTGAAACATCTCATGATGCTTTTTCTCATCGGCCGCCAGGTCAAGAAAGATCTTTTTGATCCCCTCGACCTGCGACTGCTCGGCCAGTTTCTTGTAGTAGGTTTCCGCGTCCGTTTCCATTTTTATGGCAAAATCAAAAACATTCATCTTTTACACCTCGCATCTGTTAGAATCGTGACTGTATCGTAAAACTTTATCGGCACTCTGCGGGCTGTCAAATCCGGCACAGTAATGTTTAACGGCCGAAAAGGCCTTTCACCGCATCTTCCAACTGCTTCCGCCCGGAATCCTGCTCTCCTTTCGCGCCATCCCCGGGAAGCAGTTTTTCGAAAACCTTCTTCTCGATTTCCTCGCGGGCTTTCTGCCCGACCTGTTCTTTGACGCCGGACGTGTCAAGGGCAAAACGGGGTGAAGTGAAAGTGCCGGCCACTTTCAAAGGCAACTGGACCCACCCTTCCTCATTGGACAGAAAGCTTGTGATCTGCCCTTTGCTGTCGAGCTTCTGCGCCAATGCCGGTGAGAGCAGTGCGTTCAGGCTGAGGTCGAGCCCTCCGTCAAGGCCGATGGAGCCCTGCGGGCTGGCTTTGACGCGATCCCCGGTGAAGGAGCTGTTGAGCTTCACCCTGCCCTGCTCGATGACGATATTCCCCGTGGCCTTGTTGACCTGGATCTCCTTCAACTCGTCCAGGGAGAGGAACTGCGACAATCCTTCGACAAGGCCGGAGCCGGTAATACGGCCGTCAAAAAGGGCGAATTCCCCTTTGCCGGAGATGTTCCTCTTGATTGTCTCGACCAGAGTTCCCTTGCCCTGCATCGCCAGATCCAGGGACAGGTCGCCGAAGACCGTGCCACGTGCCACAGGAAGAAAGGCCTGCATGAAGGAATCGGCTCCGAAACGCTCCACGTCGATATTGGTCTGATAGGCAAGACCTTTCTGCCTCAGATCGACCCGGGCGGTACTGTTGAAGGTTCCGCCAGCCATCTCGCCCGCCATTTTATCAATGGTGAAAACGTTGTCGACCAGGCGGTATGCCATATCGAAATTGTTGATGGAAAGCCCCTTGTAGAGCGCCTCGGCGATCTGCACCGTTCCTTCGGCCCGTACGGGAATGTCAAAAGGACCGATTTCCTCAGCCGGCGCCCTGCCCTCAGAGGTCTGCTCCGCCCGGCCTGCAGTTCCATCGGCAGGGGCTGCTGCCGCGGCAGGGCCGGCCAGCAGCGGATCGATCAGGAAGCGCTCGGAAGTTACACTGTTTTTCACCCGGATCGGCGTGCCGAACAGGTTTTCCGCCTGCAGAGCGATATCGGCCCGGTTGTCGCCAATCTTCATGAAAAGATCGCGCGAGTTGAGCCTGTCGCCCTCAATATCGATTTCACCTGCGATCACAGGGCGCTGCCCGCCGGCAGTCGCCTGCACATCCTCAAGGGTGATTTTTGCAGTGCGCAGAAGCTTTATGGGTTCTTCAAGTGTTCCCGCCAGGACGGCCTGCACCTTGACAACGCCGGCAGGATCAAAGGGCTTCACATCCTTTACCAGCTCGGCGGGGACGGCCTTGAGCGCCTGCCGCAGATCAAGTCCGGGAACAAGCAGGTTGAGATCGAGATTGGGTTGGGTAGTCACTGAAGCGATCGTCCCTGATGCCTCGGCTACGATGCCATTAAAATCGAGGCGACTGCTTGCCAGGTCCACCCGATCGGCGGCCAGGTCCGCCGCCATATCATAGTCAAGCCGGATGGTGGCATCGCGCAGCGGCGCATCCTTGAGATCATTGAGCACCAGGTCAAGTTCCCTGAGAGTCACGCTCCCCTTGGAGGCGATTTTCTCCATTCCTCCTTCGGCATAAAGGTCAAGATCGATTTTCAACCCTCCCAGCGTGCCGGGGAGCTGATCCCGGAAATAGGGAGAGAAGCCGCTGGCATCAAAATCCTTCAACTCAACACTGGCTTGCCCCCGCTGGCGGCCGATATCGGCCTGGCCATCCACCGCCAGCTGCGCCCCATTGAGGCGACAGGACACTTCGAAGGGGAAAGCGCGATCCAGGGAGAGATCACTTGCGGTCACGTCAAGTTCGTCGATCTGGTAGCGATAGGGGGCTTCCGCGTTGATCATGCGGTCGATGAACAGAAGCTCGCCGCCGTTGAGTCGTACTGTCGAAACGAGCAGGTTGATGGGAGCTCCGCCCCCGTCACCCGAATCCGCCGGCTGCGATTGTGCACTTTCGGCCTTTTCAGCGCCGGTTTTTTCGCCGGCGAGATCGTCGAAACTGAAGGAGCCGTCTTCCATGCGGACCACCCGGATCCTCGGTTTCTCCAGCCGTACTTCATCCACCATGACCTGCAGCAGAAACAGAGGCCAGAACTTGTAGCGCAGCACCACTTCGTCGGCACTGACAAAATTCTCACCCCCGTCTTTTTCCTTGACGGCCAGATCTTTCAAAGAGATTCCGGAAAAGATACTGACCTCGATATCGCCAAGCTGCACCTCGCGGCCCAACGCATCTTCGGCGATAGGCAGAACGGTGGAGCGTACCCGCTCAGGGGTAATCAGCACCTTGGCCAGAATCGCCACCGCCACAACAAGAACCAGTAGAACAGCAACGATAATCGCACCGATTTTTACAAACTTGTTCATAGAAACTCCCTGGGAAAGAAAACAGTTATCAATTCACCTCGTGGAACTGCAGCCCCCATACTGTATATCTGCTTTTTTTTGATATTCTTGACTTCGGTCAAAGTGAATTGAATCCGCATGGGGTATGTTCGCCTCACTGTCGGATCAATCACACGGGAAATTATAACCGATCAGACAAATTTCGCGAGTTTTCGCCACTACAATCCCCAGCCGCAAAGGAGAATCAGCATGAGCAAAATTTTTGAATTTCTCGGCCTGAAAAAACAGAAGCAGGATTCCACCGAAACTCCTCAATTTGATTCCAAGGATGTCAGCATGTTCTGCTACCAATGCGAGCAGGCCGCCCAAGGCACCGGCTGCACCAAAATCGGCGTCTGCGGGAAGCAACCCGATGTCGCGGCGCTGCAGGACCTGCTGGTCTACACTCTGAAAGGCGTCGCTTTCTGGGGCAACCTGGCCCGTGAAAAGGGTGCCAAGGATCCTGAGATCGACCGCTTTATGATTGAAGGCCTGTTCACCACCGTCACCAATGTCGACTTTGACGCCGAAACTGTTGCGAAATTCGTCCGCAAAGGCGTTGAAATGCGCGACAAGGCTCGCTCACTGGCGGAAAAAGCACAGGGCGGCCCTCACATTCCCGAAGCGGCCGGCAGCTGGAAGCTTGCTTCGACAACGACGGAAATGATTCGCCAGGGTCAGGAGCACGGCGTCAAGGAAGACAGCGTCGACCCCGACGTCAAATCGGTGATCGAACTGCTCATCTACGGTATCAAGGGCTATGCAGCCTATGCGGATCACGCCTGTATCCTGGGCCTGGAAGACGACCGCATTTACGCATTTACCCACAAGGCACTGGCCGCTACGCTCGACAAGAACCTCGGTCTGATGGACTTTGTCACGCTGGCTCTCGAATGCGGCGAAATCAACCTGATCACCATGGAGCTGCTTAACAAGGCCCACACCGACGCTTATGGCCACCCGGTCCCGACGCCCGTCCAGCTTGGCACCAAAAAGGGCAAAGCGATCCTGGTCTCCGGCCACGACCTGAAAATGCTCGAAGAGCTGCTCAAGCAGACCGAAGGCAAAGGAATCAATATCTACACCCATGGCGAGATGATCCCCGCCCACGGCTATCCCGGCCTGAAAAAATACGCTCACCTGGCCGGAAACTTCGGCGGCGCATGGCAGGATCAGGCCAAGGAATTCCAGAACTTCCCCGGCGCTATCATCTTCAACACCAACTGCATCCAGCGCCCGGCGGATAATTACAAGGATCGGCTGTTCACCTGGGGACTGGTGCAGTGGCCCGACGTCACCCACATCGACGGTTGGGATTTCTCCGAGGTCATCAACAAGGCTCAGGAGCTGCCCGGCTTCGAAGATAATCCCGGAAAAGAGATCCTGGTAGGCTTCGGCCATAATGCCGTTCTCGGCGTTGCCGACAAAGTGATCGAAGCGGTCAAAGGCGGCCAGATCCGTCACTTCTTCCTGATCGGCGGCTGCGACGGCGCCAAGAGCGGGCGCAACTACTACACCGAGTTTGCCGAAAAACTGCCTGAGGACACCGTCATCCTCACCCTGGCCTGCGGCAAATACCGCTTCAACAAGCTCGACTTCGGCGACATCGGCGGCATTCCGCGCCTGCTCGATGTCGGCCAGTGCAACGACGCCTACTCGGCGGTCAAGATCGCCCTGGCGCTCTCCGAAGCCTTCGAGTGCGACGTCAACGACCTGCCTCTGTCAATGATCCTGAGCTGGTACGAGCAGAAAGCGATTGCTATCCTGCTGACCCTGCTGCACCTCGGCATCAAGAACATCAAGATCGGCCCGAGCCTGCCGGCATTCGTCACGCCCAACGTGCTCAACTTCCTGGTGGAGAAGTACAATATCGCTCCCATCGGGACGGCCGAAGAAGACATCAAGCAGATTCTTGGCTGATCCGGAACAGGATTTCAACCCTGATCATGAGAAAAAGGCGCGGAGAAAACCCCGCGCCTTTTTTTCAACTTCATAGGACTACATGAGACCTATGGGACTCATGGGACATGCTTTTCAGTTTTTCAGCTTCTCATAGGTCCCATGCGTCCTATTCGTCCTATCAGTCCTGCAACACCCTACTTCCCAACCCCGACAAACTCCGCTGCAGCGTCGATCAGGCGCTGCAGTTCTTTTTCATCGCCGGCTTCCCCGTAGACCCGCACCACCGGTTCGGTACCGGATTTCCTGAAAAGCACCCAGGTGCCGTCTTCAAAGAGGAACTTGCAGCCGTCCAGGGTGATCACTTCAGCAATCTTTTTGCCGGCCAGAGCCTGCGGCGGAGATTTGATCTTCTCGGCGAAAGAATCCTCCAGCTCTGGGGTCAGGCGGAAATTTTCACGCCGGGCGTGGAATTCCCCGACCCGCTGATAGAGATCGCTCAGCAGCGCACTCAGCGACTTGCCTTCGACCGCCACCATTTCGGCAATCAGCAGACAGGCCAGGATGCCGTCCTTGTCAGGGACATGGCCCTGCACGGTCAGGCCGGCACTCTCCTCCCCGCCGATCAGAATCTTATCATCGCGGATATATTCTCCGATGAACTTGAAGCCGACGGATGTCTCCAGCACCTTTTGTCCGTGATGCTGCGCCACGGCATCGAGAAAGTGGGAAGTGGCCACAGAACGCGCTGCGTCACCACGCTTGCCGCGCCGCAGCATATAATCGTACAGCAGCGGGAGAATATAGTTGGGCTCGATGTAGGTCCCGTCACCGTCGATCACCCCGTAACGGTCGGCATCGCCATCGGTGGCCAGCCCCAGGGCGATGTCATCGCAGCGCTCGACCATCTGGATGAAATCGGGAATATGGGCTTTGGAGGGTTCGGGAGGCATGCCGCCGAAATAGGGGTCGCGGTGGTCGTTCATGGCGATCACCTTGACGCCCGCCTCCCTCAGCAGGGTATCGAGATAGCCGCGCGCCGTTCCGTACATGGGGTTGACCGCCAGAGTCATCCCGGAACGGGCGATGGCGGCGAAATCGACCAGCGACCGGATCGCGGCGAAATAAGGCTCTCTAGGGTCGATTTCTTCGACCAGTCCAGCCCGAACCGCCTTGTCCAGGGCCATCTCCTTGTAGCAGACCTGCCCCAGCATGGCGTTGGCCCGCTCCTCGATATCCTGCGTTGTTTCCGGCAGCGCCGGACCTCCCCAGGAAGGCGAAAATTTCAGGCCGTTGTACTCCGGGGGGTTATGGCTGGCCGTAAAATTGATCCCACCGCCGGCCTGGCGACGGAGAATCTCGAACGCGATCACCGGGGTCGGCGTATCGCGATCACAGACCATGGAACGGATCGAAGCCCCGGCCAGAACACGGGCGGCCTCGTGGGCGAAACGCTCCCCCATGAAACGGGCATCGTAGCCGATGACCACCCCTTTATCGGCCTCTCCCCGGGCATGAAGATAATCGGCGATGGCCTGCGTGACGACCTTGACATGGTCGAAAATAAAATCCTCGCACATAATGCCGCGCCACCCCGAAGTCCCAAACTTGATTTGCGCCATTCGTCATTCCTCCAGAATCAGGTCAGTAAAGGTCAAAACAAAATTAACCGTTTGATCTAAAAATACCATAGAGATGTCAGCTTTGCGATGAGTCGCCTTTAACATCTTCTTTACTGCAGCTGTACGGTGCATTATAGTTCCGGATTTGGGCCACATACGGGCAGTCCGCCGGCAGAATGCCGCGAGCGGCGATCTCCGGCGTCAGACGGACGCAGCCCGGCCGAGCTGTTTCCCGCTGTTCGTAAACCGTGCAGAGGCGAGTAACAAGATCAAGTTTCTCGCAGGGACGATCGGTGTAATAGACCTCGCCCTCATATTCGATCTTCTCGTAGCAGCAGCGACCGCACCTTCGGCAGCGCGCTTCCCATTGTTCATCGGTATTCACTTCCACCTGCCTGTGCCTTTGATTGGATAAAATAAAAAGTGGCCCCTGTCACGGGAAACGCAACCCCGTACCGCAGAGTTGCATCGAAAAAAAGATTTTTTTCGCACTGCCGCATTGACTTGGCCGAATTGAACCATTATTATTCGAAATTCTGAGTATTCACCGCACCAGAAAGATATCAAGGAGGAAACATCCATGCAGTGCCAGACAGTTCTCCCCGGTACCGAATGCACCTTCTGGGCGAAATCGGGTTGCACATTTGAAGGAAATTCCTGCCAGGTCATCGTTGAAGACTGCGAAGGCTGCAGCCGCATCGTCGAAGGAACCATCGGCAAGGTCTGCTCCGCCTATCCGGCTCCGGCGAAGAAGTGGGAAGCCGGTCTGTGCAACTTCGCCACGCACAAAAAGGTCGACATCAAGACCGTGGAAGCCAAGATCAACCCTCTCAAGGCTTCCAAGAAGGCTGCCGCCAAGAAGAAGTAATTCTTCATTTCAGCGGGAGCACCATTTTAAGGGCAGGCGGCCGCAAAGGTCGCCTGCTTTTTTTGGGCCCGAATGTACCCAAACCAAAATAGCAAGACAGCTCGCAGCGACCCCACCGACATTCAATCGAACAAACTCAAATAAACCAGGTCACCAGCAGAGGCAGGATAAAAGCGGTCACCAGGCCGTTGAGGCCGATCGCCAGACCGGACACTGCTCCTGCAAGCCGATCCTCTTCCAGCATGCGCGCAGTGCCGATGCCGTGCGAGGCCGTCCCCACCGCAAGCCCCATGGCGGTCGAATCGCGCACCCCGATCAGGCGGCAGAATTCCGGCCCGCAGATCGCCCCCAGGCAGCCGGTCAGCACAACCAGCGCCGCTGTCAGCGGTGCAATCCCGCCGATTTTCTCAACAATACCGATCGCGATAGGGGTGGTCACCGATTTAGGCGCCAGAGACAGCACCACATCCCGACTGCCTCCCAGAAGCCAGGCCAGCCCCGAGGCGGAAACGATCGAGGACACCGCGCCCGCGAAAATTCCAAGCAGGATCGGTTTTCTGCGGGCCATGATCTCCTCGCGGCGGTTGTAAAGAGGTACCGCCAGTGCAACGACAGAGGGACCGAGCAGAAAATGAATGTAACGCCCACCTTCGAAGTAACTCCGGTAGGGGATGCGGAACAACAGCAGAAAAACAATGATCGACCCGATGGAAAGAGCCACCGGGTTAAAGAAAATGCTGCCGGTGCGCAGATACATCTTCTGGGCCAGCGCATAAGCCGCCAGCGTCAGGCCGATACCGAACAGCGGCAATTCAAGCAGCTCACCCCACATCGCGGTTCTCCCTGATGGACAACCGCAGAGCGACGCGGCCGGTCACAGCCATTACGACGAAAGTACTTACCACGGTCGCAACGACGATCGGCAGCCACTCCGCGGCAATCAGATCGAAATAGACCATCACACCCACACCGGCGGGCACGAAGAACAGGGCCAGATGTGACAGCAGAAGTTCGGCGGCTTCCTGAATCCACTGCACTTTGACCCAGCCGCGCCACAGGCAGATCAGCAGAAGCCCCATCCCCATCACATTGCCGGGAATGGGCAGGTGGAAAAGACGCGACAGCAGCTCTCCTATGAACTGCATGCCGAGTAGAATCGCCATACCACGCACCATGGTTTATCCTCCTAAACGTTGCGCCCGAGCTCTTCCTTAAGCCCGGTGACCACGGCAGCCACCTCTTCCCGAATTTCTTCCGCACCGGTTGAACGCTCATGGAGTAGAAATTTCTGGAACCAGTCAAGAGCCTGCCGTGACTTTTCCAGATCAAGGCAGATGTTGCCGAGGGTCAGATAGGCCGTGGAGAATTCGGGATCGAGCTCAACAGCACGACGGCATTCCTGCTCCGCTGTTTCCAGATCTTCGGTGTCGTAGCAGATCTCTCCAAGGTTGAAATGCGCCTGGGCATCCTCGGGGTCGATCTCGATAACACGCCGATAGATCTCAAGCGCTTCGTCGAAACGTCCTTCGGCATAATGGACGTCACCCAGAGAGTTCAGAGCGAAAACAGACTGGGGCTCCAGCTCCAGCGCTTTCTCATAGCAGGTTCGAGCTTCGTCGATCTCCTCGCGATGGAAATGAACCAGCCCCAGGCTGACCCAGGCATCCGATTCATCCGGGAATTCTTCCAGGATATGCCGATAGACATCCATGGCTTCCTTCGCCTGCCCCAGTTCGAAGATGAGATCGCCGAGGGCGTAACGGTAATCCGTTTCCCGAGGGTCAAGGGCAACAGCTTTTTCCAGATGATCGCGGGCCTGGGCGCCTTTGCCCTGTTCAGCCAGGGCTTCGGCCAGAGCCGCATGCACGTCGGCGGCATCAGGATCGGCTGCGAGCACCTTCCGGAAACATTCGGCCGCTTCACTGAACTGTCCCGTCTCCAGCAGCTGTTGCCCCTGGACAAGAATCCGTTCCAGTTCCTGCATTTCAGTTGACCTTTCTGCGAAAGAAACGCTGGCCGCGTTTCCAAGTGAATTCAATACCCCAGATCGTCATTGATGAGACAGATCTGAATATCGGTAAGACGCGGAGCACGATCAATAATTGTCGTGATCCGGCAGATACGGTCGGGCGAGTTGCAGTCGCTGCACAGGCCGGTGCTGGCACAGGGCGTATTGAGATTGAGGCGCTTGGCGTTGGGCGGAGAAGCAAAATCCTTGACCCGGCGCAGCGCGCTGTCGAGGTTATGGGTGATTTTATTCACACCTGCCACCACGATAACCCGCTTCGGACCGAACGCCATTGCGCAGACACGATTGCCGACCCCATCAATATTGACCAGTTGGCCCTGCAGGGTCAAGGCGTTGGTGCCGGTAAAAAAGAGGTCGCAGCGCTGTTCCTCGCCCATCACCTCGCGCTTCTGCTCCGGGGTCAGGCCAGGCCGACCATGTACGAGCGTTTTTTTTCCGGTTTCTTCACAACGCGCCGGCAGTCCCATTTCGGCAAGGGTCATCGAGCCGCCAAAGCCGACCGTTTGAGCCTCAGCAGCCTGCTCCATGAGAAAAGGCACGGCCTCTTCCACACGGTCAAAAACATGCGCTCCGAACCCATTTTTTTCAAAAGCCCTGGCGGCAAGATCCAGAAGCGTACGGCGATGCCAGATCAAATGTTCGTCCATCAGGAATCCTCCTTTTCGTTCAAAAGTTCATTCATGACTTCAAGTCCTGAAAGCAGGCCCCACGGATCTGCGGAGATTTTCTCAACAGGAACTCCAAGGTCCTCTTCCAGGTCGCTCAGCGTAACGTCATCAAGAAGTATATCCTGCCCCTCCCTGAGAAGCGCATCAGGGACAAACAGGGCCTGCCCCAACGGCTGTCCTTCAAGCTGTGCCAGAATATCGGCGCCGGTCAACAAGCCCGCAACCGTCACCTGACCGCCGAAAAAACGGTTGCGGATCGGGTAGACACTGATCTCCACGCCGGTGCGTTCACTCAGATGGGCGGCATATTCTCGAATCTGCGCCGCGGCCGATTCGCCCGTCACCACAGAAACCTCCTGTAATTCAAGGGGCTCTGCGCAGGCCAGCGCCTTTGCTGCCTCGGCGCGGAACAGGGCCAGCATGCCGACGCCGTTTTCCCACTGCGGCAGGTCCTCATACTCGGCGAGTTCCGGGATATCACGCCCCGCTTTAAGATAAAGTTCATCGGCTGCGAAGACGAACCGGCTCCCGTCAGACTCAAGAAAACGTTTCTGAAACCCCTCCACGCGATCGATAATCTGTCGCGCCTCATCAGTGGTCGGCACCCGCAGTTCCGGCAGGCGCTCGCGATGCCCGGTCAAACCGACCGGCACCACAGCAAGCGAGAGAACGGCTGGTGCCAGGGAATGCAGATCTTCGATGGTCTGCTCCAGGCAGCGACCGTCATTGATCCCGGGGCAGACAACGATCTGAGTGTGAATCTCAATGCCCGCTCCGGTCAGCCGCCTCAACAGGGGCATGATCGAGGGGGCTTGGGCCCCCAGCAGTCGGTTGCGCAGTTCATCATCGGTCGCATGCACGGAAACGAACAGAGGGGAAAGATGCTGCTCGACAATGCGGTCGAAGTCGTCCTCGCTCAGGTTGGTCAGGGTAATGTAGGAGCCGTAGAGAAAGGAGAATCGATAATCTTCATCCTTGATGTAAAGGGTGCGGCGCATGCCGCGGGGAAGCTGATGCACGAAGCAGAATATACAGTTGTTGCCGCACTGGCGCGGGTCGGGATGCTCGAATTCCATCCCCAGATCCTCGTGGGGCTCCCTTTCGATATGCAGCTCCCACTGTTCACCGTCGCGACGCAGCACATCGAGGATTAATTCGGAGCGGCGTCCGCAGTAAAGGGCGTAATCAAGCAGGTCTCGAACCGGCTTGCCGTCGATGGAGACCAGTGCGTCACCGACTTCAAGTTCCATCTCTTCGGCAATACTTTCGGGATAAATATCGGTGATTTTCAACATCGGTTCATTCCCGAGAATCGGCAAAGGCGAGTGCGCAGAACAGCGACCTGCCGCCCACAAAACGCGAAAGCCCCGCCGGACGCATCTAGCGTCAGTTGGCAGGGGCTTTTACACGTGCGACAAACTGCAGCAGGAGCTTAGTCCTTGCCTCCGTGCAGGCGAAAATGACCGTCACTGGAGGTGATGCAGGAAATGGCATGCTTGTACAACAGCAGATCGCCGTCGCTGTCGACCAGCACGCAGAAGCTGTCAAAGGATTTGATGTAACCGACCAACTTGTCACCCGACATCATGGTAATGGTCACATGCACCCGCTCCTTGCGGGCCTGATTCAAATACTGATCCTGGATATTGAACGGGGTCTTGGCCATATCCACTCCTTTTCAGTGCACATCAGAATAAAATTTATCAATCAACTCGTGGATTGTAGCAAACTCTCTCAAGGAATCAACCCAAATTATTTCGGGATCTTTGTGAAACCAGGTCAATTGTCTTTTTGCATACTGCCGGGTGTGAGTTTTAATCCGCTCCACCGCCTCGTCGCGATTCATCTTCCCCGCCAGGCAGTCAACCACCTCGCGGTAGCCAAGCGTTCTCAAAGCGTTACCTGCTGGAGAAAGCCCGCGCGCCAGCAACTGCTCCACCTCATCGAACAATCCATCGTTCACCATGGCGTCGACCCGCTGCGCGATGCGCTCGAACAGAACCTCGCGCGGGGGACAGATTCCCAGTTTGAGGCTGGGGTAAGGGCGTTGACTGAACCCATGACGCTGCTGAAGCGAGGAAATGGGCTCGCCGGTGAGTTCGAACACCTCAAGGGCTCGCACCACGCGCACAAGATTGTTGGGATGGATCGCCGCCGCAGCCCCCGGGTCGACCTGCTGCAGGCACTGCCACAAAGCCATGCGTCCCTGCTGCTCGGCCTGCGCGTGCAGCCTGGCTCGTATGGCCGGGTCGGCCTGCGGGGCATCGATCAACCCCTGGGTCAGACCGCGCAGATAGAGGCCGGTCCCGCCGACCGCCAGAGGGCGATGTCCGCGCTGGGCAATCTCCTTGATCGCGGTCCGGGCCAGTTCGATAAAATCGGCAACGGAGAAATCATCGTCCGGGTCGACAACATCGATCAGGTGATGGCGGACCAGGCGCTGTTCCCCGGCAGTTGCCTTGGCGGTGCCGATATCCATCCCCCGGTAAACCTGGCGGCTGTCGGCGGAGACCACCTCAACCGGCCAGTGTTGAGAAAGACGCACCGCCAGTCCGGTTTTCCCCGCCCCCGTAGGGCCGCAGAGAACGACCAGGGGGATCCCCCTGTTTGGATCATATAGCGACATGGGCTTCAGGTCCGCTTGAACAACCGCTCGATCTCTCCCAGGGTCAAGCGCACCTGTACCGGGCGTCCGTGCGGGCAGTGAGCTTTGAAATCTACCTGATCGAGTTCATCGAGAAGCGCCTGTACCTCGGGGGGAGCGAGCGCCTGGTTGGCACGAATGACGCCGTGGCAGGCCAGCCGCATCAGAAACTCGTCCACCGCATCATCGGGAGCGCCGCTTTTGCCGATGGTTTCCAGATCTGACGCCACATCGTGCAGCAGTGCCTCCACGTTAGTCTGTCCAAGAACGGCCGGCACGCTTTTGACCGCAAAGGCCTTGCCGCCAAACGGCTCGACTTCGAACCCGAAGGCAGCAAGCGTGTCAAGCCCTTCCTGAAGCGCCGCGGCCGCCTTGAAATCAAATTCGATGACTTCGGGGAACAGAAGGCCCTGGCGCGGCACTTCACCGCGACGATAATCCCTGCGCAGCTTCTCGAAGCGGATCCGCTCGTGGGCAGCATGCTGATCGATCAACAGCAGATCTTCACCCTGCTGACAGAGAAGATAGCTGTGGTGATATTGACCGAGGTATCTCAGGGAGGAAAAAAAGCCCCCCCTGCGCTCGCGCTCCACTTCAGAATCCGCAGTCGCGCCCCCGGACGCAGATCTCGGCGGGGATGAATAAGATCGCGGCGCAGGCGGAACCACGTAAGAACGACGGGCGTAACGATCAAGAGATTCCTGGACCTGTTCCCGACGGGAAACGGCAGCGGTTTCCGGATTCTGAGTCAGAGGAGGACAGGGTGCGTCCGGGGGCGATGAAGAGGGCTGCAATTCAGCTTCCGGAGAAGGTTTTTCCGCTGGCGCATTCTCGAGCCAGGCGGCCGGCTGCAGGGTCTGCTTCAGACCGGCGGCGATAAAATCATGCACCCGGCGCTGATCGCGGAAACGGACTTCGTGCTTGGTGGGGTGGACATTGACATCGACCATCGCCGGATCAAGTGTCAGAAACAACACCACGACCGGAAACCGTCCCTTCATCAGCAGATTGCGATATCCCTCGATGACCGCGTGCTGAACCACCCGGTCACGGATGCAGCGACCGTTGATAAAGGTATAGATCGCACCGGAGGTGGAGCGGTTGACCTCCGGCGGACAGATATATCCCGAAAGTGCCAGGTCGCCACCCTCTTCAACCTCGACCGGCAACAGCTGTCTGAGCAGCGGGCGCCCGAGAAAGGCGGCGATCCGCTCGGCAAGCGAGGAATCACGCCGCACCTCGAACAGGCAGCGCCCGTTGTGCAGGAGACGGAACTGAACGTCGGGGTGAGCCAGCGCCTGTTTGGTCACCACGTCGGCAATGTGGCCGATCTCGGTTTCGTCACGCCGCAGAAATTTGCGCCGTGCCGGAGTGTTGAAAAACAGGTTGCGCACCTCAATGAGAGTGCCGCGGGGAAGGCCCATCTCCCGGCTCTGACGGATCGTGCCTCCCTCGACATGGATTTCGACGCCTTCACCGTCATCATTGCCGCAGGTCTGCAGGATCAAACGGCTGACGGAAGCGATGGCGGGAAGCGCCTCTCCCCGGAAGCCCAGGGTGGTCAACGCAGAGAGATCTTCCGGTTTACGCAGTTTGCTGGTGGCGTGACGTTCCAGGCACAGGAAGGCATCGTCACGGGACATCCCCTCGCCGTCATCAGCGACCCGAATCATTTTACGCCCACCGCGCTCAATTTCGACAACAATCTCGCGCGCACCCGCATCAAGGGAGTTTTCCACCAACTCCTTGACCACGGAGGACGGGCGTTCCACCACCTCGCCGGCGGCAATCATGTTGCTGATATTTTCGGAGAGAATTACGATTCTGGAAGACATATCGGATAAAGAAACTGTCAGGATTTGAGTTCCAGGCGGTCGAGCATGGATTCAATATGCTCCAGCCCGTCATCGAGATCTTCCGGAAGATACTGTTCTCCCGGATGTTCGCTCAAGCCAAGGGATTCAGCTACGCTGAGCGCGATAGACTCATCGACATGGTCGAGATCCACTGAGAAAGCCTCGAAGAGGCAATTATCGCAGAGGGTGTTGATCAGACGCGGCACTCCACCGGAGAAGTGATGAACCGCCTGGATGGCATCGGCCGAAAACAGCCGTTTTCCGGCAGCGCCTGCCACTCTCAGTCGATGGTCGATGTAGGCGGCGGTATCGCCGGCAGTCAGTGAACTCAGAGAACAGCGGACCGCCACCCGCTGGGCCAGCGGCGGATCGAGCCGCAGGTTTTCCTCCAGTTCCGGCAGCCCGAAAAAAATGATGTTAAGCAGTTTTTTCCCCGGGATTTCGAGATTGAGAAGTCCGCGGAACTCTTCCATCAACGCCCGGGTCTCCAGCATCTGCGCCTCATCGATCAGAATGACCGCACGGCGTCCCTCGGCGTCGATCTCAAGCAGCCGGTCGTAAAGTTGCCGCAGGACAGCCAACCGGTCACCCTGGGGCTGATCAACCCCCATCTGTGAGGCGATGCGTGTCAGAATCCATTCGGGAGTCACCCCGGAATGAACCATAATCAGCAGGCTCGACTGGTAACTATTGGGCGGAAATTGATCGAGGAGGCGGCGCGCCAGGGTGGTTTTCCCGTTGCCGATGGGCCCTACCACGATCCCAAGGCCTTTGTTGGAGTCCACCGAAAACCGCAGCTTGCGCAGCGTGCGCTGATGTTGTGCGCTGTCGAAGTAAAACCGCGCATCGGGGGCATTGGAAAAAGGTTCGTGGGTCAGATGGAAATGCTCAAGATAACTCATCGGGCATCACATCAGACATAAGAGACACGGCCATCATCTCCGCCCGTATCATCTTTGATCCCAAGGGCACTTCTCAACTGAGCGATCTTGCCGTTGGCGCCACGGAAAAACGGATCGATTTCGGCCACCTTCTCAAAAGCTTCGAGGGCCGCTTCCGGTTTCTGACGACTCTCCTGCAGCAGCCCTGTTTCGAAATAGAGATTGCAGCGGGTTTCGCTATCGAGGCTCGAATCGGACAAGGCTTCTTCAAAAGCCAGCAGGGCGCCGTCAAAATCGGCCTTTTCTTTAAGGCAGACCCCTTTAAGGGTCAGAGCATCAGTGCGGCGGCCGGCATTTTTCATCGCCTGGTTGAATTCACCGACAGCATCTTCAAACAAGCCCATTTCCTTATAGGCAATGCCCAGATTGAAATGCGTTTCGGCATCACTCTCGTCGATCTGACTCTCAACGCTTTTCTTGAAACGGGAGAATTCACCCTCCAGGCGCGATTTCTCTTTTGAGCTTATAGACGCTTCAGCCCTGGGTACCGGAGAGACATCGGCAGCCGTTTCCTGCTCATCCGACCCGGTATCCTCCTGTGATGGCATCTCGCCGGTCAGATCACCAAAGGCATCATCGAGATCAAACGCCAGATCCGGCAGTTCATCGTCGGAGAAATCATCGCCACCGCTATGGTCGTCATCATCAGGGCCGGCAATTTCTTCAGCCTGCGCGCCCGAGGAAGGTTCCTCATCGAAATCAAGGTCGGGCAATTCGATCATTTCCAGTTCGTTGTCCCTGTCCGGCTCCAGGGCCGGCAGGTCTTCACTCTCAGGCGACTGAGCCGGTTTGAGGTCGGCAAAAGGGTCGCCGTCAAGTTCAAGCTCTAACTCAACATCGCCCCCCTCTTCTTCAGAAACTTCCGTTTCGTCGCTCTCCTCGGAGTCCGCTTCGATAAATTCCGGAGGCAGATCCTCAATCTGATCAGAATCCGCATCTTCTTCAAAGACAGAGTCCTGCTCCTGCGTGAAGTTGAAGCTCTCCTCGTCTCCAGAAGAGAATTCCCCCGGGCCTACAAGATCAAGCAGCTTGTCCCCTTCTCCCCTGACCTGGTAAACATGCCGCAGCGTTTCAATGATGCGTGGATCCTCGGGCCCGGATTCACGCAGCGACTCGTAGAATTCCTTGAGCAGATCACTTCTTTGCGCGTCAAGGAAGTCATCCTTCCAGTCTTCGAGATTTTCCAGGGCTTTTTCAGGCTGGTCCGCCTTCAGAAGTACGCGGGCAAAGGCTTCCCGCACCCGAAGGTCGTCAGGCTGCTGTTCAAGCAGCGCGGAAAGAGCCCGCATCTCGACCGCAGTGTCTCCCTTGACTCTCGCTGCATAGGCGAGGTTCTGCAGGACATCGGGGCGGCCGGGGTGTTGCTGGGCAAGATCTTCGAACTGCGCCAGCCCCCGCCCGACATCTCCATGGTCGACAAGGGCACGGGCCTGACCGCTGCGAAGGTCGACCTCGTCGGGGAACATGGGCAGAAAAATATCGTAGAGCTTGAGAAGCTTGCCGGTATCGCCCTTCTCACGCAGGCGCTCAACCATGGCCCGCAGCTCTTCAAGGCCTCGGTCGCGCTGGCCGATGCGGGCACAGGTATCAGCAATCTTGACCCGGATGTTGAGATTGTCCGGATCGATATCCTTCATTTTCTTAAGAACATTGAGGGCGTCGGACAGCAGGCCCTCTTTTTCATAACGAGCCACCAGGCCTTTATACTCGGCCAGCGCATTGCCGACCAATCCCTGCTTGGCATTGAGTTCGGCAAGACGGTGGTATATCTCGATGCGAGAGGGTTCAACCCGCTGCATCTGTTTGTAAACGGCAATCGCCTTGAGATAAAACCCGTTATCGGCATAATAGCTCGCCACGGACTCGTAATGCTCCAGAGCATCTTCAGGCTTTTGGGCGCGCACGTAGAGTTCGGCAAGTTTCTGCCGGTTACGCACGTCCCTGGGGTCGCTTTCGACGATCTTGCGATAATCTTTGATCGCCTTGGCAACCTGACCTTTCTGGAGGCTCTTCTGAGCGGATGCGAGAAGTTTTTCTTTATTAATCACAGGGAATTCTCCCGGCATCGACAGGATAAAATCTGGATGAAAAAATCTTAAACACCTGGTCACATTAAACTATGGGAATCGGACCTGTCAAGCAGCCTTCACAAACCTTTCAGACGTGCTACCTCAGCGCGGCTCAGGTGACGGTAGGCGCCGGGCGCAAGGTTGCCGAGTTCAAGAAAACCGATGCGGATCCGCTTCAGTCGCACTACCGGATAACCCACAGCGGCACACATGCGCCGCACCTGGCGATTGCGCCCTTCGCGCAGGGTCAGCTCAAACCAGGAGTTGGAACCGGTTTTGCGGATCTTATCCAAAGAGCACGGCTGCGTAGGCCCGTCATCCAGAAGAACCCCTTCCTGCAGCCTGCGCCGCGCCTTTTCATCAAGCAGGCCGCGCACCTTGACCAGGTAGACCTTCTCGACCTTGTGGCGGGGGTGGGCCAGTCGCTGCGCCAATTCGCCGTCATTGGTCAGCAGCAACAGGCCTTCCGTGCCGGCATCGAGGCGCCCGATGGGGAAAACCCTCACCGGCAGGTCGCGAACCAGGTCCGCCACGACCCGCCGACCCTGCGGGTCGCGCAGTGTCGTGACATACCCGGTGGGTTTATTCAGCAGCAGATAGGTTTTACTTTCCAGCGAAGGCAGCGGACGGCCGTCCACGGTAATCCGGTCCCGCTCCGCATCGGCACGGGCTCCCAGGGTTATCACCTGACCGTTGACCGTCACCCGGCCGGCCGCAATCAGGGTTTCGGCCTGGCGCCGCGACATCAGACCCGCGGCCGCCATGATCTTCTGCACTCTTTCCGCCATGAAGTCAGCGCCCGAACAGAAAGTCGATGGACTGGTAGACCAGATACTGCTGGCTGCCGGCCATGAAATCAACCAGCGTCAGGATAACCGGGGCGAGCGCAACACGGTAGAGATCGGTAAAGAAGATCAGTAAAATCACCAGGATAAAACCGAAGGGTTCGATTCGGGCCAGCAGTTCCGATTGCTTCTGCGGCAGCAAACCTACCATCACCCTCCCTCCATCAAGCGGTGGCAGGGGGATCAGGTTGAACACGCACAGAATGACATTGATATAGAGGCTGAAGCCGGCCATCAGGGCCAGGGGCTCGACAAACCGCCCGATCATTTCCTGACCCGGCGGCATCAACTCTGAGACAAGCTCAAGACCGCGCAGAAAAAAAGCCGACAGCAGGGCCAGCATGAAATTGGACGCTGGCCCCGCCAGCGCAACCCACATCATGTCGCGCTTCGGGTTGCGCAAATTGTTGAAATTGACCGGCACCGGGCGCGCCCATCCAAAACCGAACACCAGAAGGGCGATGGTGCCGATGGGGTCAAGATGGCGCATGGGATTGGGGGTAAGCCGTCCAAGCAGGCGGGCGGTCGGATCCCCGAATTTCTCGGCGGCAAAACCATGGGAGATTTCGTGAAAAGTCACGGCCAGAAGAGCCGGGACAAGCATGATTGAAATTTTTGCAAGAATGGTTTCCATAGCGGTTCAGCCTAGGTTAAAACGCACATGTCGTCAATTCATAAGCACCAGACGCTTTTTCTTTCCGGCGGGGGCAGAAATCATGCGATCAGTGATCTGTAGCGCCGCCTGACAAAGGCGATCTCTTCCTCACGGGTCGTTGCCTTGCCGTCAAGCCGCGCCAGCAGCACGCGGCGCAGAATCTCCTTGTATTCGGGGCCGGGGGGGATTCCGATTTTCTTGAGATCCTCTCCGTCGATCCAGCTTTTTTCATCCCGCAGACGGGTGACATACAGGGATATCCAGCGGCGCACCTCCTCTGTTTCAATGCGTGCCATCAGGTAAAGCAGAGTCTCAATGGAGAACCCTTCAAACCAGACATACAGGTCGCTGTTGCGCGGCTTGCGCCGGGCCTGGCGCCACCGCCGCCGCACCCCTTTGAGCACGCCATGGGCCCGGTGACGCTCATCAGTCAGAAGTGAACGATACCGGGCCGGGATACTCAGCCGTTCGCACAGCCCCTGCATGGCATCGTCATCAAGGCGGGTGACGAGACACAGCAGGTAAACCAGCCAGCGCTGACAGGACTCCTCGGTATAAAGCAGATCAAACCAGTTCAGGGAACGGGTTGCGCGGTCAAAGAGACCTTCACAGTCGACGGGCAGATCAAGCGCGGGGTGAAGGAACTTGAGCAGATCAAGCTGCGACAGACGCTCAATGGCAGGGTGCGGGTTCTCTTCTTCGAGGATGTGCTGAAGTTCGGAAAGCAGCCGCGGACCACCAAGCCGCTCCAGAAACCCCATGCGCACAGCGCTTCGAATCAGGTGCTCGGTCTGCTTGCCGATGTGAAATTCGAGCCGCTGCTCAAACCGCACCGCACGGAAAACCCGGGTCGGGTCTTCGACAAAGCTCAGATTGTGCAGCACCCGGATCGCTTTCTGCCGCAGGTCGCGCAGCCCGCCGAAGAAATCGTGGATCTCCCCGAAGCGTTCGCCGTTGAGACTGATGGCCAGGGTGTTGATGGTGAAATCGCGGCGGTAGAGATCGAGTTTTATCGAGGCGTTCTCCACCGTCGGCAGCGCAGCCGGTTCCAGGTAGAATTCCACCCGGGTCGAGGCGACGTCGATTTTGAATTCATCCGGCAGAACGATCACCGCCGTGCCGAATTTATGATGCGCCCGCACCCGGCATTGATGCTGGCGTGCATAATGTTCAGCGAAGGAGATGCCGTCGCCTTCCACCACGATATCGAGATCGAGGTTGGGCAGATCGAGCAGCAGGTCGCGCACAAAACCACCGACGATGAACACTTTAACACCCAGTTCATCGCCGCAGCGGCCGAACTGTTCCAGCAGATGCTGTATTCTCTCGGGGAGCCGAGTGCGCAGGAGTCGAATGACTTCCCGCGGGTTGTATTCAGTCTGCGCTGTATCTTCGACAGGCTCGCGTCCGCCTTCACTGCGGGGCGCGCGATCGACCATGTAGCGCAGCAGGTCGGTGCGGGTAATGGCGCCGACAAGCTGTCCCTCCGACATGACCGGCACGAAGCGCTGATTGCGCCGCACGATCAGGTCCTGCAGGATATCGATCGGATCTTCCGGCTCAACGGCAGCGAAATCGCTCTCCATGTATTCACGCGCCGCCACGTCGCCCAGGCCGTGATGAGCCGCCCTCTCCACCACCTGGCGGGTCAGAAGCCCCAGGACGCGATCGCCCTCCACCACGGGCACGGCGTTAATATTGTAGCGGGTCAGAAATTCGCGCACATGCTCGATGGATTCATCCGGCCCAACGGTCTTCACCGGGTGGGACATCAGGTGCCGTACTTCGAGGCGTGGATCGACTTGACGCTTGAGCACGCCTGCCAACCGGTCGAGCACCTGCACCAGGGTCAGGTCGCGCACGGTCGCCGAAGCGGCAAAGGCATGCCCTCCCCCGCCGAATTCGGACAGAATATCTCCGACATGCACCTCGGGAAGACTTGAGCGACCGACCATGAAAATGCGATCGCCCATGCGCACCACGGTGATCAGCGCACGCAGGTTCTCCATATCGCGCAGTTTGTGGGTCAGTACAGCCAGATCGCCGACAAACTGGTCCACGGAGGCATAAGCCACGGAAACATTGTAGCCGTGGATATTGAGCACCATACGGTTGGCCAGCAGATCATGCAGCAGGCGCACCTGCTCGGGGGTCATTTCGTAGGTGAGAAAATCGGCCACCTCAGTGAGGTTGGCGCCGTGTTCAAGCAGAAAGGCAGCAGCCTGGAAATCCTTGACGGTGGTGGAACCGAACATGAGGCTTCCGGTGTCCTCGTATAGGCCCAGCATCATCAGGGTGGCTTCGTCGGCGTTGGGATGGATGCCGCGCTCCATGAACAGATGAGAGAAGACGGTCACCGTGGAACCGACCGGTTCGATCACCTCGACAGCCCCGCGTAAATGATTCTCGTCGCTTTCCGGGTGATGATCGTAGATATGGAGTTCTACCTCGGAGCGACGGGCAACTTCTTCAAAAGGGCCGATGCGCCCGGGTTCGCGCACATCGACCAGGATCAGGCGGGTTATGCGGTCAAGGTCGATATCCTTGACCCGCTTGAAGGCGTACGCATAGCTGGCGCTGTGCAGAAAAAACTCGCGCAGGCTGCGTTCCTGAGAACCGGCAAAGACCATCTCGGCTTTGGGATAAAGCTTTTTGGCAGCAATCATCCCGCCGAGGCAGTCGAAGTCGGCGTTGATATGCGTAGTGATGACTTCCATAGAATGGCGACTTCGTGATGATTGATGGAGCCGGGTGCGGATAAAAAACCGTTCAGGCCTTTTCCATCATGCATCATCCGTCACCCGTTTCACAACTCCAGACTGCCGATCAGCTGATCGATGTCGTCGAGCCCTTCGTCGATGAGAAACTCCTCGATCCCCTCGATGATCGTAATCATCGCCTGGGGATCGACAAAATTGGCCGTGCCGACCTGCACCGCCCGCGCGCCGACAATCAGAAATTCGACGGCGTCCATGGGGCGCACGATGCCGCCCACGCCGATGACCGGCACTTTAACCGCCTGCACCACCTGATGGACCATGCGCAGCGCTACGGGACGGATCGCCGGCCCGGACAGACCGCCGGTGCAGTTGGCGAGACGCGGCCTGCGGGTGTTGACGTCAACCGCCATGCCGGTCAAGGTGTTGATGCAGCTGATGGCATCGGCACCAGCCTCTTCGACGGCCCGCGCGATGACGGTGATATCGGTCACGTTGGGGGTGAGCTTGACGATCAGCGGCTTGGAAAGGTTCTTGCGCACCAGGGTCACCACTTCGGCGGCGGCAGTGGGATCTGTGCCGAACACAATCCCCCCCTTTTTGACGTTGGGACAGGAGATATTAAGCTCCACCCCGGCGATTTCGGGGATATCGGACAACCGCTTGGCCACCTCGCCGTATTCAGTCAGGGTATTGCCAAAAAAATTGGCGATCACGGGCGTGTTGACTTCGCGCAGAAACGGCAGCTTGTACTTGACGAAATCATCGACGCCGACATTCTGCAGGCCGATGGCGTTGAGCATGCCGCTGATGGTTTCGGCGATACGCGGTGTGGGGTTGCCCGCCTTGGGCTTGAGAGAGAGTCCTTTGGTGACGATTGCGCCGATCTTCTCTACATCGAGGTAGGGGGCAAATTCTTCACCGTAGCCGAAAGTTCCCGATGCCGGCATGACCGGGTTCCTGAGATAGAGCCCGGCGATGTCGACGGACAGATCAGGCCGTCCGGATTCAGTGCCCCGCCGCCCCTGCATTTCTTTATTGACATTCATCACGATTTACACCCTTCGCAATAACCCTCTTCCACCCCTAAACGGTCCCAATCCAGCTGCTCGGCACGGAAAACCGGGCCTTCCTTGCAGGAGCACAGGTAGCGGGGCGTTTCCTGCGTGTGCCCTGCTCCCTTGACGACGCACCCCAGGCAGGCGCCGACGCCACAGGCCATCAGCGCTTCAAGGGAGATCTGCAGCGGCACACTGTGCTGGCGGCAGATCCGATAGACCGCATCAAGCATCGGCATGGGGCCGCAGGCATAGACCATGGCACGCGGGTACTTGGTCAGCTTGCGTTCCAGAACCTGGGTCACGAACCCCTCTTCGCCGAGACTGCCGTCGTCGGTGGACACGTAGGTTTCGACTCCGAGCCGTTCGAATTCGGTTACCGCCAGGATATCGTCGCGGGTCCGACCGCCCATCAGAAGCCGCACACTGCCGGCGGGCTTGAGCGAGTCAGCCAGCATGTAAAGCGGAACCAGGCCGATACCGCCCCCCACCAGAATCTTTTCACGGTCGGGATCCCCGGCATCAAAGCCGCGCCCCAGGGGACCCAGCACCTCGACCCGGTCGCCGCGGTGCAGGTCCGCCATGATGCTGGTCCCCCGCCCCACGACTTTGTACAGGATCTCGGTGTACTCCTTCGGCTCCATCCCCTCGCAGTCCCCGGGCATGAACCCGGTGCGGAAGATGCCGAAAGGGCGCCGCAGCAGGGGCGGCAGCGAGCGCTGCACCCGCATCATGAGAAACTGCCCGGGGCGGGCATGTTCGCTGAAACCCGGTGTCAACAGCCGCATACGGAAATAACCGGGGGAGATTTCCTGGTTTGAGAGGA
This sequence comes from Thermodesulfobacteriota bacterium, assembly GCA_034189505.1. Lineage (GTDB taxonomy): Bacteria > Desulfobacterota > Desulfuromonadia > Desulfuromonadales > Geoalkalibacteraceae > Geoalkalibacter_A. The sequence continues at coordinate 50,097 of JAXHUR010000012.1, forward strand.
CGATCGTTTTGTAATTTTTCATGGAGCTACCATTTCAGTTGTGTGCCGCCCCATGTTCTGAGGCAGCAGCGTCATCAGCACAGCGTCTTCGCCATCGGCATAGTACCGTTTTCGCAACCCGTCGCGACGGAAACCCCACTTCTCATAGAAGGCAATGGCCGTCGCATTGCTGCTGCGGACTTCAAGCAAAGCATGATCGAATCCAGACGCACCGGCGCGCGCCAGCACATGATCCAGAAGACGTCCGGCGACACCCCGGCGGCGGAATTCGGGCGCGGTCACGACATTGAGGATGTGCAACTCCCGGCAGATATACCAGCTGCACAGATAACCCGCCAATTGCTCACCCGCCCACAGCAGGTCGATGGTCGCATGAGGCGTCTCCAGCTCCTGGGCTATCATCGTTTCGGTCCAGGGGTGAGTGAAGGACGCACGCTCCACCGCCATGACGGCCGGCAGATCGTCACGGCGCATGGGCCGGATCTGATAAAGGGGCATGTTCACGGCAAATCACTTGTTAAATCGGGCCTGTGGCCCAGTCTTATCGAGCAGGCATCATAATGCAGCGGGGTTGAGGATGTAAAGCAAAGATTGGTATACGCCAAACACTGGGCAGATAGACATTGACAAGCTCGATGCCCTGATTTACAAATGAGTCGTTTTTTCCACTTGCCGGGAGAGCGATTCCTTGAAAGAAAAAAGCGTGAATACCTACAAAGAAGCAGGCGTCGACATCGAAGCGGGCAACCGTTTCGTGCAGATGATCAAACCCCTTGTCAAAGCCACCAGCCGGCCGGAAGTGCTGACCGATATCGGCGGCTTCGGCGGGCTGTTTTCCCTCAATGCGGGCAAGTACAAGAAACCGACGCTGGTTTCTTCCACCGACGGGGTCGGGACCAAGCTCAAGCTTGCCTTCCTGATGGACAAACACGATACGGTGGGGATCGACCTGGTCGCCATGTGCGTCAACGACATTGTCGTGCAGGGGGCCGAGCCCCTGTTCTTCCTCGATTACCTCGCCACCGGCAAGCTTGCTCCGGAGAAGGCGGTGGAGATCGTGCGCGGCATTTCCGCCGGCTGCGTCGAGGCCGGCTGCGCCCTGATCGGAGGCGAAACGGCTGAAATGCCTGGATTCTACAACGAGGGCGAATACGACCTGGCCGGCTTTACCGTCGGTGTCGTGGATGACAACGACATCATCGATGGCTCGACCATCACCGTCGGCGACAAGATCATCGGCATCGCCTCCAGCGGTCTTCACTCCAACGGATTCTCCCTGGCGCGCAAGGTCTTTTTCGATTCGCTGAATCTGACCGTCGACTCCCATGTGGACGAACTGGGCGAAGTCCTCGGTGAAGCGCTGCTGCGCCCGACCCGCATCTATGTCAAAACAATTCTCAACCTGATCCGCGATTTCCAGATCAAGGGGATGGCGCATATCACCGGCGGCGGCCTGCTGGAGAACGTTCCCCGCGTGCTGCCCCGCAACTGCTGCGCCCGCATCGAACGCGACGCCTGGCCCAAATCTGCGCTGTTCGAGATGCTGCGCGAGCAGGGCAATATCGATGAAACCGAGATGTACCGCACTTTCAATTACGGCATCGGCATGGCTCTGATCGTCCCGACCGAGCAGGCGGACGACATCATGGTGCGTCTTTCCGGGCTCAAGGAAGAGGCTTTCCTGATCGGTGAAATCGGCAAGGCGGTTCAGAATCATAGCCAAGATAAAATCGAACTGATCTGATGATCCGAAGGAGGGGCGGCGTGCCCAAGATTCGTATTGCCGTGCTGGCCAGCGGACGCGGTTCCAATCTGCAGTCTATCATCGAAGAAAGTCAGGCCGGTCGCCTGGACGCTGAAATCGTGCTGGTCGCCAGCAACAAGGCGGACGCGGGCGCTCTGAAGCGTGCCGGCGAAGCCGGAATCGCCACCTGCGCCATCGATCACCGCCAGTTCAAAAACCGCGAGGACTTCGATCGCGAAATGGTTGCGGCCCTGCATGAAGCCAAAGTCGACCTGGTTATTCTGGCCGGATTCATGCGGCTGCTCTCCAATGTCTTCATCGAGGCCTTCCCCCACCGCATCATGAACATTCACCCGTCACTGCTGCCCGCCTTTCCAGGGCTGGACGTACAGAAAAAAGCGCTGGAATACGGCGCCCGCTTCTCGGGCTGCACTGTGCATTTTGTCGACGGGGGCCTCGATACCGGCCCCATTATCATTCAGGCGGTGGTGCCCATCCATGAAGATGACAGCGACGAAAGCCTGTCCGCGCGAATTCTGGAGCAGGAACACCGCATCTACCCCCGCGCCATTCAGCTTTTCGCCGAGGACCGGCTGCGGATTGAAGGACGGCGGGTGCGTATCCTCAACCCGGATCGCCCCGAGGACCGCGCGCTGATCAATCCGCCCCTCAGCTGACCTCTTTCTGTTCTGGAGCCGCTCCGCGCGGGGTCGCGCGCCAAATGAGTCCTTGCAATAAACACGAAATCGTGATAGTTACTTACGTTCTAAAATTTCAGGAGGTCTGTTCCCATGGCAAAAGTATGTGAAGTATGCGGCAAAAAACCTTCGACCGGCAATAATGTCAGTCATGCTCATAACAAAACCCGCAAAACCTGGTACCCCAACCTGCAGAAGGTGAAAGCGATCCAGAGCGGCACCGTTCGCACCATCAAGGTCTGCACCCGGTGCCTCCGTGCGGGCGCGGTGAAGAAAGCCATCTAGGCGTTTTTACCCCCGCTGCCGATTCGTGCAAAAAGGGCGGTCCCTTAACAGGAGCCGCCCTTTTTGTCGTTCTTTTCCCGCTGCCCTACTCCCCTCCGGTGCACGCTACCCATTCGATCTCAACCTGTGCCTCTTTCGGCAGAGCCGCAACCTGGACCGTGGCACGGGCCGGGGCGATCCCGGTGAAGTATCTGCCATAGATCTCGTTGACCACTCCGAACTGGCTTAGATCGGTCAGATAGATGGTTGTTTTGACCACCCGGCTGAAATCGAGTCCCGCGGCGGCCAGCAGCGCCTTCATGTTGGCCATCACCTGTTCGGTCTGTGTCTCGATGCCGCCCTCGACCAGCTCGCCGCTGGCGGGATCAAGGGGAATCTGCCCGGAAAAAAAGAAAAAACTGCCGACCTTCACCCCCTGTGAATAGGGACCGATGGCGGCCGGCGCCTGCCCGCTTCCGATCTGTTCGATATCCATCTCCATCCTCCTGAATAAAATCCGGCCTCCCCGACCGGAAAATGTCTCCGGTCAGGGTAAACAGGGCGATCTTACTGTGCAAGGGTATTTTCCGATACTTCTTTTGCTCTACCGCCGAACCAGAC
>JAXHUR010000120.1:0-5885 GCA_034189505.1 Thermodesulfobacteriota bacterium
CCGCCCGCTCCTATGCGCGCATCCTCAAGCTTTCCCGCACCATCGCCGATCTGGCCGGCAGCGAAAGCATCGCCACCGAGCACCTGGCGGAAGCCATTCAGTACCGGGGACTGGATCGGAAACTGGGATGAGGGGCCGTTTGCCACTCAACCAGAAAACCCTGTCCTTTTAACCCGGGTTATTCATGAAGCTTTGTCGCGAAACCGGCAAGTGTCCGTCAGATCAAGCCTGGCACAGGGAGTTGCCCTACAGACGTACTCACAGTACGTCGAAGCGCAAGGAGCCAGCACGGCTTGAGATGGCGGGCAATTGACGGTTGTAGCAGAAGTTTTTCATGAATAATCCGGGCTAGTGCTGGGCGGCTACTCCTACCAGAACCAGGTTCGGCAGCTGCAACAGCGCTTCCATGACCAGGCGATCAACAACCCCCGCCTTTTCGAAACCATCCTGCAAAGCGATGCAGTCGGGCCGGGCTGAGCCGAGCCTTGTCGGGTCTGAGTCGCTTGGAGCCGCTGCTCGAACCGTTCGCCAAAGGCGAACGCGCGACCTTCCTGCGCGCGGCGGCGACCCGGTCAACAGCGCACGGTCTGGAAATGAATGGGGCGCAATTTCTTCTCCCTGCGCTGTGTTACACCGGTCTCCCTGCACGGAACCCAGATCGGTTACATAGAAGTAGTGGCCGAAGAGATCGATCACGTGTTTGAGCAGATGAAGCACATCACCGGCAACGATTTCTGCCTGTGTTCCTGCCGGCCAGCTACCTCCGGCGGTACGATGCGGCCTCGCAGGCCAGTGTCGAGGGGAAATTCAGTCTGCTCTACCCGACCAACCGGGAAACCTCCCTGCTGCTTGACAGGAATTTAGCTGATTTGCTCAAACAGGGGCTGGACAATTTCGTCGTGGAGCGGACCCGCCTCGCCCGCGAGTCGTATCTGGTCGGCATCGGTCCGTTCAAGAACGCTTTCGGCAAGACCGCCGGTGTGCTCCTGTCGCAACGCAACCTTACCTTGCTGTATGACGCCCTCTGGCGCGGGGTCGTCGTCAGCCTGGCCGGTTTCCTTGTCATCCTGATGGTTGGCAATACCCTGCTTTACCTGTCGATACTCAAAAGCCTCACCCTTTTCGAGTCCCTGCACGAACATATCCGGAAGGTCACGCGGACCTGGGATATCACATCCCGCCTGCGTGTCGACACCCGTGACGATATGCGGCAGGCCGGGAAACTTTCCCAGCCCTTCAAACCGCTGCAGAACGCCGGCAAGTTTTCGGGAACCGGAATCGGCCTGGCGACCGTACAGAAGATCGTTCAGCGTCACGGCAGGCGGGTCTGGGCCAAAGGCAAAGAGGGGGCAGGCTCGACCTTTTATTTCACGCTCTCCTGAGCCGCCACCCCAATGCCGGGAGCCACCGGTTTTGGGCTTCGGAGCGGGGCTGGCTGCCCTGGGTGGCCACCGCAGCGGCGTGCTGCTGCTCGGACTGTTGCTGCTGTTGTTTCTGGCCGTTCCTGGCCAGACCTGGTGGCGTGGACTGGATGTCCCTTGCGGCTGTTTCGGCCCGGAGGACGAGGCCTATCGCACCAGTCTACAAATCGCCATCCTGCGGGATGCTTCGGTCTTTCAGTGACCGACGTACTCTATTTTCAGCAGATGGGTAGAGCAGGAGATGCAGGGATCGTAGGCACGTACCAACATTTCCAGCAGACGGGTCATGTCTGCTTCGCTCCGGGCGAGGTTCTCCGGTACCAGTTTGTGCATGTCGGCTTCGATGTTCGCCAGGTTCTGCCCGGTCGGGATAACGCAGTTGGCCTTCTGGATGATGCCCTGTGCATCGACCTCATATTGATGAAAAAGGATGCCGCGTGGCACTTCGACCGCGCCCACGCCGCTGCCGGCTTTTATCGGAATGCTGTGGTTCTCGTTGACACCGACGATCACCGTTTCACTCTGGTCGACACCGCTTTCGCGCAATTCATCGACAATCAACAGGGCCTCCTCGGCGCAGTGGGCGCACTCCACCAGCTGGGCGGCGGTGTTCAGGAAGGGGTTGTGGCAGGGGGCGTGAAGGCCGATTCTGTTTGCCACCGCCTGCGCTATCGGGTGCAGTTTGTCTGCGTTGAGATTGAAGCGCGCCAGGGCGCCGACGGCATAAGAGTCGCGGCTGAGGCGGGAGTGCTTGGCTGAGGAATGCGGCACCAGAAATTCGTTGGTGACCGAGAGGTAATCCTCTTTGGCTTTGCGCACTCCGTCGCTTGAGCCGATATCTCCATGCAGCAGCGGGTATTCGGCGGCATCGCTGACCAGAGCCACGTATTCGGTCTCGCGGGCAAAAACGGGGAACTTTGGCGCCAGTGTGGCGATCAGTTCAACGGTCGGGGCCAGGTCGTCACGCAGCTGCAGCAGGAGCCCGCGCATCTTTTCAAGGTCCTTTTGTCCGGGCAGCCGGGTGAAGCCACCGATAACGCAGGAGATCGGGTGCACATGGCGGCCGACCAGAAGGTCGCAGACGTCGTTGCAGGCTTTCTTCATGCGCAGGGCGCGGCGGACGGCATCAGGGTGCTCCCGCATCATCCCAATGAAGCTCTGGACTCCGAGCAGGTCGGGTGCGGCCAGCAGATAGATGTGCAGGATGTGACTGTCGAGATTCTCCATGTGCAGCAGCAATTTGCGTAGCTTGGTGGTCTGCACGCTGGGAGCAAAGCCGATGGCGTTCTCCGCCGCTTGAATTGAGGCCAAACTGTGGCCACAGGCGCAGATGCCGCAGATCCGTGAGCTGATGTGCTGGGCCTCAAAGACCGAACGTCCCTGCAACAGGGCTTCAAAAAAGCGCGGTGCTTCAACAATCTGCAACTCGGCTTTCTGGAGCACGCCGTTGGCCACATCAACAACGATGTGGCCATGCCCCTCAACGCGGGTCAGAAATTCCACATTGATCGAGACATCCCTACTCATCGCTTTGCTCCATGGCGGCACTGTACATTGTCATTTTGTTGGCGATCAGCCTGGCATCGAGCTGATAGCTGCGCAGCACCTCTTCGGCGCCGGCCCGATTCGGGTTGCTGACCATCCCGCGGCAACCGTAGCAGAGGTTACCCTGATTGACACACCAGGAGTTGCAGCCGGCGCGGGTGACCGGCCCCAGACAGGTGACCCCTTTGTCGTACATGCAAATGTTCTCGTTGAATTTACACTCGACGCAGACGGCGTAGTCGGGGATCTGGTAGGGAAGTCCGGCCAGGGCCGATTTGAGCACCCGGAGGAACTCATCCGGATAGATCGGGCAGCCGTGGATGAAATAATCGACCTTGACAAGCTGGTGCAGCGCGCGGGTTTTGCTTGCCGGAAACCCGTCGCCCTTGTCGCCGTAAACCGCGGACTGAACCTCCGGCAGGGGTTTACGGTTTTTCATGCCGTTGACGCCGCCGATGGTGGCGCAGCTGCCGTAGGCGATCAGTAGATTGCACCGCTCGCGAATCTCGCGCAGCCGTTCCTCTGATTCTGGGTTGACGACGCTCCCTTCAACAAAAGCAATATCGTAACGTCCGGCCCATTTTTCCGACATGATCTCGCGGAACTCGATCAACTCGACCAGCCCGAGGATGTCGAGGAGCGTCTCGCCGAGATTGGCGATCTGCAGCTGACAGCCCTCGCAAGAGGACAGATCGAAAAACGCAATCTTTGGCCGCCCCATCATATGGCTCCTTTGATTTTTTTCACCCAGCGGTAGTTAAACACCGGGCCATCCTGGCAACAGTAGACGTCATGGATCTGGCAGTGGCCGCATTTGCCGAGGCCGCATTTCATATGCCGTTCCAGTGACAGGTAGATGTGCGATTCGGGAATCCCCTTTTTGAGCAGCTCGCCAACGACAAAACGGTACATCACCGACGGCCCGCAGGCGACGGCAAAGGTCTTCTGCGGGTCGAGGCTGACACCCGGAATCAGGGCGGTGATCAGGCCGACATTACCTTGCCAGTCGGGCGCCTCACGGTCGATGGAGCAGTTGAAGTTGATGTCGATGCGCCTGTCCCAGTAGGCCAGCTCGCCGCCGAACAGCATGCTTCCGGGGTCGCGACAGCCGAGCAGGATGTCGACCTTGCCGAAGTCGCGGCGGTTGTCGATGATGTAGTTGATCAGCGACCGCAGAGGGGCGATCCCCAAGCCCCCGGCAATCAGCAGCACGTCGTTTCCTTCCAGTGGAACCACCGGAAAACCAACGCCGAAGGGACCACGGATGCCGACCTCGTCACCGACCTTGAGCTGAGACAGTGCCTCGGTGAGACGACCGACCTTGCGCACGCAGAGCTCAAAAGAATCGAGCCGGTTCGGTGAGGAACAGATAGAAATCGGCGCTTCGCCAACCCCGAACAGCGAGACCTGGACAAACTGCCCCGGATCGTGATTCAACGTCTCATCATCTGGCAGGACAATGCGGTAAAGCTTTTCCAGTGCAGTAAGTTCGGTCAGTTCGACAATCCGTCCGCGTTTAATCTGGTAATCACTGTGGCTGATTGCGATGGTCTCCATTAGCCCCGTTCCTCCATCAACGCGGTAATGGTCTCTTTCAGGTCGATTTTCGCCATGCAGCTGCGGCTGCAACGTCCGCAGCCGGTACAGAACATCCGTTTGTAGCGCAGCATCGGGTATCTGAACTTGCGGTTGAAGCGGTGCCGTTTGCGGTCACTGCGTTCTTCACGGAAACTTTCACCGCCGGCGACTTTGGCAAAGTTCTCTTGCTGGCAGGAGTCCCAGACGCGAATACGCCGCCCCTTGGTCAGATCGAGCTCAGGCTCGTCCAGCACATCGAAGCAGTAACAGGTTGGGCAGACATTGGTGCAATTGCCACAGGAAAGACATTTGTCGCCGATCTGCCTCCAGACATCGCTGTCGAAGGTTTCATCAAACAGGCGCGGAATATCCTGGTAGCGAATCGGCACCTCCGGGCGAAAGATCGATTTTTTCGCGCGGCGCAGGGCCCGGAATTGTTTTTCCGCTGGCGGCGAGACCGGGCCGAACACTCCCGATTCTTCGACCAGCAGTTCCCCTCTCTGGGTGCAGATATCAACGAAGTAGTCGTCGTCCAGTTCACTCAGAAAGAGGTCATAGCCGCCTTTCGGCAGGTGATTGCGCAACATGGCACAGTTGGCGTAGTGATCGCAGTAGTCCTTGCACTCCAGGCCGATCAGGGTGATATGGTTCTTGTGGGTCTGGTAGTGAAGATCGCGCGGACGGTCGGAAAAGACGATATTCAGGCACTGAATGCCGGCCAGGTCGCAGGTGTGGACGCCGAAGAGCACCAGTTCCTCGATCTCAACCACGGCGCGCATTTCCTGCCCCGCACTGACATCGTATTTCAACAAAGTTTCGTGCTGCGGCAGGAAATACTTTTTCGGAGGCAGAATGGTTGGAATGTAGTCCAGGGCCAGTTCCTCCCGGGCCCTGACCTCGGCAAACCTGAACTGTCCATGGCCTGAGGAGACCGGCCCGACAACTTTTTGCCGGCTGGTGAGAAAATCAACAAAACTGGTCAGCTGAGATTTATTAAGCAACGCCTGCGCCACGAAAAGACTCCTTTTCCTTTTACGGAGTATAATCGAGTTACTGAAGTTTAGAGTTTCGTGCTCTTTGAAAATTTGCTGAAGCCGAAAAAAAGTGGCCAAAAACGGTTGACATAGCGACCACGATGTGTGGCCGCTATGGACAACAAGAGATACGGGCATATCCCCAGTGCCCTGTTCGATGCTATCACATTTCTGGCCCAAGCTCTGCCATCAGCACGGCCAGAAGTGCAATCGTCCTGTTTACGTGCGGGGGCAAAACTGGGTCAGTCTGGCGCTGACGCTCTCGCAAGGCTGGCGCGCATTGGCGATCCCGGTGCTGTCGCGACTT
>JAXHUR010000121.1:0-5720 GCA_034189505.1 Thermodesulfobacteriota bacterium
GCGCCTTGAAAAGTACGACCTGGTCAGCAAGAAGCTGCTGGGGGCGATCGAGGTGGATGAAGGGGGCTATGCCGTTTCCGTGACAGGTGAACAGTAAACGATGCTGCGCCCGGTCCAGTTTGCATCCCTGGTTTTATCTGTCGCAACATTGGTGCTGATGCCGCAGGCGGCGGCTGCCAATATCCGGCTGATGGGGGATTGGACCTGGTCCTACAGCGAATCGGACACCACGCGTCTTGAGACGGACGAGAAAACGAAGAGCGAAAACCGCCGCTTTCGCCAGCTGTACCGCGCCGATCTCAGTCGACAGGTCTACCCGACTCTGTTGCTCAATAGCGGCGTGATGTTCGAGAGGAGCGACCTCAACAGTGAAGTCGATGGAACCAAAAACGATACGACGGGGGAACTTCTGCGCCCCTATGTAGACGTCGAGCTCGGCAATAGCCTCTATACCCTGGCGGGAGGGTACCGGGAGAGCGAGACGACCCGCTCCGGCACCGGCCTTGAGACCACCAGGGAGTATGTCGAAGAATACGATGCCCGCGTCGAGTGGCAGCCGGTGGACCTGCCCGGCATCGAAGCGACCTACACCCGCACCCTGCGAAACGACGAGCCGGAAACCACCGACCAGGAGTCCAATATTTATCGGGCAACGGTGGATTACGCCTACCGCAATTATGAATTTCTCTACGATTACATGCGCAGCGACGATGAACAGAAAATCGAAGACACCCGCACCCTGACGCAGACGCACAACGGTCGGGTGCGTTATGCGGGCGGATTTTTCGATAATCGGGTCACCCTCAATGCGCGCGTGCAGGCCGAGCGCTCGACGGTGGAGTTTTCAGGGACAGGTGAACGGATTGTTCCGACGACCTCATCCGGCAGTTCCTTTTATCTTCTGGAGGATCTAACGCCCTCCAGCAACCTCCCCGGTGAGTTTACCTCGGACGCCGGGGGCATCCTCTCCGATGTCGATCTGGGCGGCGGCGGCAGCGGGAACCTGGTCAGTATCGGTATTGCTTATGCCGAGGAGGTGGAAATAGATCGACTGCGCGTCTTCTTCGACTCGAATCTGGATGATTTTTTCCGCGATGAAATCGACCGGATTGAAAATGAATGGAATTGGGAGATCTACATCAGCGACGACCAGCTCAACTGGACGTCTGTTCCGGTTGCGGCAAGCGATTACGACCCCACCGACAATTATTTCGAGATTCATTTTCCGCGTCAGCAGGACATCCAGTACATCAAGGTGGTGACCAGCGCGGTTCGCCGCGACCCGGTGACCCAGGACCCGCTCGACTCGATTCCCGTGTCCCGAATCGCGGGATTTTTCGCCTTGGCCCCCGATGATGCCGACGAGATCGTTTCCATCTCGCGCAACCTCAATTTCGGGGTGGGCTGGAAGATGACCGACAAGACGCGCGTCGGTTATGATCTGGCTTATCAGGATCAGGAGGTGGATGCTTTCGATATCGAGAGCCGGCAGATGTCCAATATCTTCAACATCAACCATCTCATCAACCAGGTCTTTTCAACCTCGGCCCGTTTTCTGCGCAACGACCGGTGGCGCAACGGCGCGCACGATTTGAAGTCGCACCAGTTTACCGCACAGATGACCGCCCGCTGGCTGGAGACTCTGCGGCAGAGCCTGACCTATAGCGGAGAGCGCGTCGATGAAGACGAAGGGCGCAGCACCAGCCATGCCGTTTTTCTGCGCACCAATGCGGAACTCTACCGCGGCTGGGATGTGGCGTTCGATCAGGGGTACACCTGGCAGGATCAGGCCGAGCAGGGGAAGATGGAGAGTTTTTTCGTGCGGGTGTCCAACAGCATCGTGCCGCATCGGCGCCTGAATTTCATCGTCGACTACTCGGTGCGCTGGACCCGGCAGGAAGAGAGCGACAACCGGCAGGACCAGACCGGGCGGGTGCGCGCCTTCTGGACGCCCACCGATACCCTGTCGTTCAACGGGGAGTATAAAATTCGTGATACGGACCTTGAAACCTTTTCCGAATGGGAGTTCGGCGCGGGCTGGCTGCCGCTGCGCGACGGAACCCTGCAGCTCAACCTGCGCTACAGCGAGGAAGGGGATTCGGACGACGAGCGGCTGCGGAGCTTTTCTCCCAGCCTGACCTGGGCGCTGGCTCGCAACACCGACCTGACCCTGACCTATACGTTGGGGAGCGACAAGGATGGCGTTGAAGAAGTGGACTATCAATCCTTTCAAGCGAACCTGCGTTTTTATTATGACTGATTTCACGGACCAAAGCATGCGCAAGGGGACGCTTATGTCGATGATACGCTGTTTTCTGCTACTGGGATGGGTGCTGGTGATCGGGACTCTTCTGTCCGGCTGCGGCGGCGTTGGCCAGACCTACAAGAATCTCAACATGAACTTCGCGGCCGTTCAGAGTATCGCCGTCATGCCGTTCGAGAACCTGACCAGCGACGACGATGCGGCAGCCCGGGTGCGCGATGCCTTCATGGGGATGCTGCAGGCCACCGAAGCCATGTATGTGCTGCCGCCGGGCGAGGTGCAGCGCGGCATCGAGCGGACTAACGTCCGCGTACCGGAGGCGCCGACCGCCGATGAAGTCAAGACCCTGGGCAAAATCCTGAACGTCGAGGCGGTACTGACCGGTGTGCTGCGCGAGTACGGGCCGGTGCGCTCGGGGCAGAGCGAAGCCAACATTGTGTCGCTGAGCCTGCAGATGATGGAGACGGAGACCGGGACCGTGGTCTGGTCCGGCGCTTCCACCCAGGGGGGGATCACCCTGTCGGACCGCATGTTCGGCGGGGGCGGTGAGCCCATGAACAAGGTGACGGAAAAGGCGGTCAATGATCTGCTGGATCAACTGTTTGAATAAGTTGCTGCTCTGCCTGCTGATCCTTGCCAGCCTCAGCGGCACGGTTCGGGGCGAGGAAGAGGCCGAAGCGTTTCCCACGGATACGGGGGGGGAGCGGGCCGGAGAAGTTCATCCCGGATTTGGACGCGACTCCCTGCTGGCCTACCTGCCGCCGGAAAACCTCAGCGGCGTCAGGGCGCCTGTGGCGGAGATCGGCCGGAAAATCATGGATAATCTCCGCGAACGTGAGTTTCGCCTGCTCGAGGAAGCCGAACTCGAATCGTTTATGAAGAAGTATCGCATGCGGTATACCGGCGGCATCGGGTCGCGCATGGGAAGTTTGCTGCGTGACGAAACCGGGGCCCAGGCTGTTTTCGTCACGTCGCTGGAGAGTTTTCAGGAGCAGGGGCCTCCGAAAATATCGTTGATCTGCCGTATCGTGACAACGGGACCCAGCCCTGAAATCCTGTGGATGAAGGGCATCGGCCTTTCCGGGGACCAATCGCCTGGCTTGCTCGGCTTGGGGTTGGTACAGGACAGCGAAAAATTGATCGACATGGCGGTAGAAGCTCTGCTCGATGACCTGGATGCTTTTCTGGCCGGCGGCTTTAAGTCACGATCACCGGCCTCCGGTGTTCACCACGAGCCGACCGAATATGGAGATCCAACGCTCGACGAACAAGACCCGCTGCGCTTTTCAAACAGGTCTAAATACGATCCGCGGAAGTATTACCGCGCCTCCTGGTTCGAACCTGAAGGCGAGTACGCGGTGGCGGTCGTGCCATTTCTCAATAAATACGCGCGGGCCCATGCCGGTTTTGTCGCGGCATTGCATTTTACTGAAATTCTTCACGGTTTTGAAAATCTGCATGTTTTCGAGCCCGGCCTGATCCGGGAGCAGCTGCTCAAATATCGACTGATCATGCCGGCGGGGCCGTCGCTGGCCGTGTCGGATATTCTGGCAAGCCGCACGACTTTATCCGCAGATCTGATTCTGTCGGGCCAGGTTTTTGATTACCAGGGATTGAGGGGAGTCCCCAAGGTCGATTTTTCCGTTCAGATTTTTGATGGGGCGGCCCGGGATGTGGTCTGGTGGTCGCGCAGCGACGCGAGGGGAGATAAGAATGTCTACTTTTTCGATTTCGGCAGAATTCACACCGCTCATGGACTGATGCATCGATTGGCCGACAGGGTCGTTGCCATGCTTTTAAGCCATTGAGTTTTACCTACATCAGCAAGGAGTTGTCATGCACGTATTTTTCAGACTTTTTTTGATCGGATTGTTTCTTCTGGTCGGCGTTCCTTCCGCGTTCGCTTTTGGTACAGGAATGGAACAGGGGATGGACGACCATGAGGCGCCGGCGCTGCCGACCGACCAGGTATACACCCTGAGCGTGCCCGTGTTTTCACCCCTGTTCGAGCAGACCCCGGTAGCGCTGGTGAAAGGACGCCCCATTACGCTGGGGGAGGTGACGGCTGCTCTGCCGGCGGAGGTCCGGGGGAGCTCCGACCCAGCCCGCCTGAACAGCAAATTCAATGAGGTTCTTGACCGTCTCGTTGCGGTCCGTCTGGATGGAGGTGAGCGCAAGGAGGTGGAGGTTTTCGTGAATGGGAAGATCGACAAGGACCAGGTGCTGACCCTGAAGGTTCCCATTTTTTCACAGCATTTTCTTTTTACCCCGGTCGCCGAAGTTGACGGCGACGCCATCCCCATGGGGGAGTTTACCCGTGAACTCAACGCCATGCATGCCGAAAGCGGTGGAGACAATCACCACGACAAGCCGGGCGAGCTGCTCGACCGTCTGGTCACCATCCGGCTGGTGGAACGCGAGGCGCGCAACATCGGTTTCGACCAGACGGATTCCTTCAAGAAGCAGGTCAAGGACTTTGCCGAGCGCACGCTTCTCTATGAACTGCTGAACCGCCGGGTTGAAGGGCTGGTGCTGGACGACGAAGAGGTGGACCGCATTTATCATGACATCTCCCTGGCCGCCAGGCTGCGCAGCTACCAGTTTAACCAGCAGGAGCATGCCGCCGCCTTCATACAGGCGCTGGAAGAGGGTGCGGACTTCGACCAGTTGATCAGGGAAAAGGTTGAGGAAGGCGTGGCTTCAGGCGGCGCGGACGAGGATTTTGTTCCGTTCAAGCAGCTGAGGTCGCAGGTGGCGAGCCACGCCAAGGACATGGAGATCGGCGAAGTCAGCAAAATGTTCAAGGTTGACGATAATTTCATCGTGTTCAAGCTCGAAGATCGCAAGTTTATCGAAGATCCCGCCGCCCTGGAGGTGGCCCGCAAAATCGCCTGGGATCAGAAGGTGGCGGATGAAACGGAAAAATACATCAATGAAATCATTGATGAATACGCGATCTTTGACGAAAAAGCCCGCGAGGATTTCAATTTCACCGCGTTCAAAGAAGAAAACCCGGACGCGAAGCTCTCCGATGCGCTGCTGACCTTTTTCGACGACCGGCGCACCCTGGTGACGGTCGAAGCCCAGGGACAGGTTCACAAGATGCAGGTCAGGGAGCTGGCCGACAAGGTGAAAGAGACCTATTTTCACGGCACCGACATCGATCTGAACGGCCCCGAAGCCGACAAGCGCGCCAAGCAGATCCTCGATGACTGGATTTTCCGGATCGCCGGCAAGGCCGAGGCGCTGGAAGCTGGGCTCGATCAGACGCAGCGCTACCAGCTGAAAGTGGAAGAATTCGAGCGCCGCACGCTGTTCGACATGTTTATCCAGAAGGCCGTGGTCAACGATATCAAGCTGACCGAAGAAGAAATCCGCGCCAGCTATGATGACAACATCGAAGATCACTCCACCCCGGCCATGGTGAGGATGAAGAGCCTGGCGTTCGACAGGGAAG
>JAXHUR010000122.1:0-5641 GCA_034189505.1 Thermodesulfobacteriota bacterium
GCCGGGCAGGTGCTTTATCTGATTGACCCGGCCACCTACCAGGCCGCGCACAGTCGGGCCAAGGCGGAACTGGCCCGCGCTGAAGCCGATCGGAGCACCCTTCGCCTGCGTGAAGAGCGCTATCGCGGACTGGTCGATATCAATGCGGTCAGCAAGCAGGAGTATGATGACACCCGTGCCGCCCTTGACCAGGCCGAGGCCCAGGTGAAGGCGGCGCAGGCCGCCCTGGAGACGGCGCGCATCAATCTCGATTACACCGAAGTCAAAGCGCCGATCTCCGGCCATATCGGCCGTTCGGCGGTGACGGTCGGAGCCCTGGTGACGGCGAATCAGCCGGCCGCACTGGCGGTGATCCATCAGCTCGATCCGGTTTATGTGGATGTGACCCGTTCGACCTCCGAACTCCTCAGCCTCAAGCGTAAGCTGGCCGGCGGCCGATTGACCAACGGCGGACCGGAGTCGGCGGAAGTTTCCCTGCTGCTGGAAACGGGAGAGACTTATTCAGAAACTGGGCGTCTGCAGTTTTCAGACGTCAGTGTCGATCCAAGCACCGGTTCGGTGATTCTGCGAAGCCTGTTCCCCAATCCCGACCGGATCCTTCTCCCCGGCATGTTTGTACGGGCGGTGGTGAAAGAAGGCGATATGGAGGATGCGATCCTGGTGCCGCAGCAGGGTGTTGCGCGCAACCCCAAAGGGGAAGCGGTGGCGCTGGTGGTCAACGACGATGACAAGGTCGAACAGCGGCAGCTTGAGGTGGGACGGGCGATAGGCGACAAGTGGCTTGTCAGTTCAGGACTGTCAGTGGGAGACCGCCTGATTGTAGAGGGTTTGCAGAAAGTGCGCGTTGGAGACCCGGTCGTAGTGGATATGATTGAGGAGCAAGGACAGAGCAGTGAGGCGACAGCCGACCTCTCTTCTGACTCTTCCAACGGAGGAGAGATCTGATGTTGTCAAGATTTTTTCTCGCACGCCCTGTTTTTGCCTGGGTGATCGCCATCATCATGATGGTGGCCGGCGGCCTGGCCATCTACAATCTGCCCATATCCCAGTATCCGCCCATTGCGCCGCCTTCCATTGCCATCTCGTCTTTTTACCCGGGAGCCTCGGCGGAGACGGTGGAGAACAGCGTCACCCAGGTCATCGAGCAGAAGATGACCGGGTTCGACGATCTGCTCTACATGTCCGCCAACAGCGACTCGGCCGGCGCTTCCCGTATCCAGTTGACGTTTGCGCCCGGCACGGACCCCGATATGGCCTGGTCCCAGGTGCAGAACAAGCTGCAGTTGGCGATGGCCAGCCTTCCGGAAGTGGTGCAACGCCAGGGGGTCGAAGTCAGTAAATCGACCCCCAACTACCTTTTGGTGGTGGGGTTGATTTCGGAAGACGGCAGCATGGACGGCAACGACCTGCGCGACTACGCCCAGTCCGACGTGGAGAAAACTCTTTCGCGGGTCCCTGGGGTCGGTGAAGTGGAGGTTTACGGAAGCCAGTACTCGATGCGGGTCTGGTTAAATCCGGATAAATTGGTTGAATATCACTTGACCGTTGATGATGTTGTCGCCGCGATTCGCGCCTATAACGTCGAGGTTTCAGCCGGTCAGTTCGGGGGAGCGCCCGCAGTCGAAGGGCAGCGCCTCAACGCAAGTATTGTCGTGCAGAGCCTGCTGGAGACGCCGCAGGAATTTGCCGATATCCCGCTGCGTGTCAACGAAGACGGCTCGATCGTGCGGATCAGCGACATTGGCCGCACCGAACTGGGAACGGAAAACTACGACATCGAGGGGTTTTACAACGGCAAACCGGCTGCCGCCCTGGCGATCCGCCAGGCGGCAGGCGCCAACGCTCTCGAGACCGCCGACGCCATCCGCAGTACGATGGATGAGATGAGCCGTTTTTTTCCGCCCGGCATGAAGGTCGTCTATCCCTACGACACAACGCCTTTTGTCGAGGTCGCGATCGACAGCGTGGTCAAGACGCTGTTCGAGGCGGTTCTGCTGGTCTTCCTGGTGATGTACCTGTTCATGGGGAATCTCCGCGCCACCCTTATCCCGACCATGGCGGTGCCGGTGGTTATTCTCGGCACCTTCGCAATCCTTGGCCTGTTCGGGTTTTCCATCAACATGCTCACCATGTTCGCCATGGTCCTTGCCATCGGCCTGCTGGTCGATGACGCGATTGTGGTGGTGGAAAACGTTGAACGCATTATGGTCGAAGAGGGGCTTGGGCCGCGGGAGGCTACCTACAAATCGATGGGTGAGATCTCCAGCGCCCTGATCGGCATCGGCCTGGTGCTCTCGGCGGTTTTCGGGCCGATGGCCTTCTTCACCGGGTCCACCGGCGTCATCTATCGCCAGTTTTCGGTGACGATCATCTCCGCCATGATGCTCTCGGTGGTGGTGGCACTGGTTCTGACGCCGGTGCTATGCGCCTCCATGCTCAAACCAATCCCCAAAGGACACGAACCCGCCGATAATGCCATCTGGTTTCTGCGTCCGTTTTTCAGATGGTTTGACCGCATGTTCTTCAAAGTCCGTGAAGTCTATGTCAAAGTCGTCGCTCATTCCCTGCGTAAAAAATTACGTTACCTGCTGGTTTTCGTGCTGATCGTCGCTGGACTTGTGGTTATTTTTCAACGCATGCCGACCGGCTACCTGCCGGATGAAGACCAGGGAATCCTGATGGTCCAGACGCTGCTGCCGGCCAATTCGACTCTGGAGCAGACTAAGGAAGTGATGTATCAGGTCCGTGACTTTTTCCTTGAAGACGAATCAGAGGCGGTTGAGTCGGTGATGGCCATTTCCGGCGTGAATTTCTCCGGCCGCGGCCAGAACGCGGGTCTGGCTTTTGTCAAGCTCAAGGACTGGAATCTGCGTCAGGACGCGAGTCTTAAAGTGGATGCGGTGGCAGGCCGTGCCATGGGCCGGTTTTCGCAGATCCGCGATGCCATGGTGTTTGCCTTTGCGCCGCCTGCCGTGGTGGAATTGGGGCAGGCCGAGGGTTTCGACTTTCAGTTGATTGACCGGGGCGGTCTTGGGCACGCTGAGTTGATGAAGGCCCGCAACCAACTTTTGGGCATGGCGGCGCAGAGCGATGTGCTGACCAAGGTTCGCCCCAATGGCATGGAAGATGTGCCTGAATACCGCATCGATATCGACTGGGAGAAGGCTGGTGCTCAGGGCGTTTCCATCAATGCCATTCATAACACCATCTCCGCGGCTTTCGGCAGTTCTTATGTCAACGATTTCATCCAGCGCGGTCGGGTCAAGCGGGTCTATGTGCAGGCCGACGCACCATACCGCATGTTGCCGAAGCACCTCGAAAAGCTTCATGTGCGTAATGACGAAGGGAAAATGGTGCCGTTCAGTGCCTTTGCCACCGGTTACTGGACCTACGGCTCTCCGCGCCTGGAGCGTTTCAACGGATTCCCCTCCATCAACATTCTCGGGGAGGCCGCCGAGGGATACAGTTCCGGTGAAGCTATGGCAAAAATGGAGGAGTTCGTGACCCGCCTCCCCTCAGGGATCGGCTACGACTGGAACGCTCTTTCCTACCAGGAAAGGCAAGGCGGTTCGCAGACAGGGATTCTGTACGCTTTTTCGGTGCTGGTTATTTTCCTGTGCCTTGCCGCCCTGTATGAAAGTTGGCCTATTCCGTTTTCCATCCTTCTGACCCTGCCTCTGGGAGCCATCGGTGGAGCTATTGCCTCGACCCTGTTCGGCAAACCGAATGATGTTTACTTCCAGATCGGCCTGTTGACCACCCTGGGCCTGACGACCAAAAACGCCATCCTCATCGTGCAGTTTGCCAAGGATCGTGTGGAAAGCGGCATGGACCTGCTGGAGGCGACCCTGGAGGCGGCCAAGCTCAGGCTGCGCCCCATCATTATGACGTCGCTGGCTTTCGGTTTTGGGGTTCTGCCGCTGGCGCTGGCCAGCAGCGCGGGTGCCGGAGCGCAGACCGCCATCGGCACAGCGGTGGTGGGCGGGGTGGTGACTTCGACTTTGCTGGTCATCATTTTTGCCCCCCTCTTTTATGTTCTGATCAAAAAGACCTTCGGGCGGGACAAAGCACGCGCGGAGGCGAGAGCTGCTGCAGCCAATGCAGCCAAGGGGCAATGATATGAGTAAAAATCTTCTGATCGTTTTTTTGCTGGCATGCCTTGGGTTGTCCGGCTGTGCCACCCTGGCGCCGGACTACACACGGCCCGAGGCTCCTGTCCCGGCGGGTTGGCCGCAAGGCGAGGCTTACCAGGCCGGCGTCGCCCATCGCGCGGATCAAAGCCTGGCGGATCTGCCGTGGCGGACGTTTTTTACCGACGCCGATCTGCGGATTCTCATCGAGCGGGCGCTGGAAAATAACCGCGACCTACGGGTGGCAGCGCTTAATATCGAGCGGGCCCGCGCCCAGTACCGCATTCAGCGTGCCGACCTGTTTCCTTTTGTCGATGCCGGCGGGGGATACTCGCGCCAGCGCGACCCCGGCCTTTTAACCGGCATGGATCGTACCTGGGAGCAGTATGACGTCAACCTGGGAGTCAGCGCCTGGGAGATCGATTTTTTCGGGCGGGTGCGCAGCCTCAAGGACCAGGCGCTCGAGGCTTACCTTGCCACCGAAGAGGCACAGCGTGCCGCCCAGGTCTCCCTGGTTTCCGAGGTGGCGCGCAGCTATCTCAAGCTGGCCGCCGACCGCGAGCTGCTGGCGTTGGCGAAAGAAACCCTGCAGAGCCATCAGTCGACTTTCGACCTGACCCGTCGGCGTTTTGAGGCGGGGGTGGCTTCGGAACTCGAAGTTCAGCAGGCCCGCACCACGGTGGAGTCGGCCCGCGTGCAGATCGCCCGTTATACCAGCCTGGTGGCGGAAGGGGAGAATGCCCTGCGCCTGCTGATCGGGACCTCCCTGTCGCCTGAACTGCTCCCCGGCGAGCTGGGCGAGAGCGTTGATGCGCGCATGGTTTCCGCCGGCGTGCCTTCGGAGGTTCTGCTGAGCCGCCCTGACATCCGTGCCGCTGAGCACAGGCTCAAGGGGGCGAACGCCAATATCGGTGCGGCCCGGGCCGCGTTTTTCCCGCGCATTTCTCTGACAGCGGCGGCGGGGCTGGCCAGCGCCGAGCTGTCTGATCTGTTTGATTCGGATTCCCGCACCTGGGCCTTCTCTCCAGGGGTCACTTTGCCGATCTTCAATGCCGGCAGCCTGCGCGCCCGGCTTGAAACCTCCAAGGTCGAGCGGGACATGATGCTGGCACGCTATGAAGGTGCCATCCAGACCGCTTTTCGTGAAGTCAGCGATGCCCTGGCCCAGCGTGGCACCATCGATGAGCAGATCGATGCGCAGCGCGCGCTGGTGGATGCGACGGCGGCCAGCTACCAGCTCTCGGAAGCCCGCTTCAGCAAAGGGATCGACAGTTTCCTCAACGTCCTTGACTCTCAACGCTCCCTGTTCAGCGCACAGCAGAACCTGATCAATGCGCGGCTTGCGCGGGAAACCAATCTGGTGACCCTCTACCGGGTGCTGGGCGGTGGTGCTTACTGATGAAAAAACTTGGTTTTTCCATTGGTTTTTTCGCTTTTGTTGTTTTATCCGGGCTGGCCTGGCTCCTGTTCGATCCATTCGTCATCTACGGGATTCTGCTGGCCTGTGCTTT
>JAXHUR010000123.1:0-2458 GCA_034189505.1 Thermodesulfobacteriota bacterium
TCGGACCATATTTCCGCAAATTTTCGACAAATAGGTCTACTATTCGCTCTCAAATTTCCGAAAATCTGCCCTCGATTTGCCAATTTCTCGTGACGATCCCCAAAGTCCGACAGCCTCCTAGAAATGTTCGTGATTCAGGACTATCATTCTGCGGACAGTTTCTGAAAAGGTTCCTTTGTCTGCCTCAGTATCTCACTGCTCAACGACAATTCATGTCGCATAAAGTTTCACAGAACAGGTCTTTCTAAAAGGCGTGCAATTTCAAAACATTTCTCTCAGCACGATATGCGGAGAATTTTCATCCCAAGAAGCGTTGATGTGTGCGACAACTCCAGTTCCCATGGGTGTCAGAACGAAGGAAATACAGACTCCATCAAGGCCGGCTTCATCTTCGCCAGCCATTTTCGAGGCCCGTTCTGAAACCCATTGTCTATAAGCGCGGGTTTCCTCTGCAGACAGTTCAAAAGTCATTTTTTCTTCCTGGCTCATTGATCCCTCCATCGATTTATGCTGCTCCATGCAGCAAAGTGGACAAAACCTTAAATACCGTAAACCACACCATATTTAAATGTTTTTAATTTCAACAGGCAAACCCCATGGGTCGCTGGGCTGGACCTTTGACCTGACATTCCTGCGTTAGCATCGCAATAAGTTCAGCGGGATCTTGGGTGCAGGCAAGGACCTGGGCCTTTTTTCGGACGACGGCGAAGTCGCCGGGAGTAAGAACCGTCAGATCTCTGAGGCTGGCCGGCGCCGGCTGACCGAAGAAAAGATCAAAGGCCTGCTCGCACTGGCTGGGGCGCAGGTAGTCAAAACCGACTTTAAAGGTGAAACGGCGCAGGCTTGCGGCATCGAGGCGATCCATGAGGTTGGTGGTACAGGCGAAAGGCAAAGGATGAGATTCCATCCAGGTGAGCATTTCGTTGACCTGGCTGATTTCCCAACTGCGTTGAGCATAACGCCGGTCACCAAGCAGGGAGTCGGCCTCGTCAAACACGAGAAAGGCTTGCTTGTCCCGGGCCTCATTGAAAGCGGCGGCGATGTTCTGCTCGCTTGCGCCCACATAAGGACTGAAGAGGTCGGAAGCACGCTTGACCAGAACCTCGAGTCCCATAGCCTCGGCGAGATAACGCACATAGGCGGTCTTTCCGGTACCGGGCGGCCCGTGCAAGCAAAGAGAGACGTTGCGAGCCGCATCGGGTCTGCATAGCCGGGCGGTGAGATGATCGAGGTCGAGATCGGCATGAGACAGATCGGGAGCGAAGACCTCGAGGTCTTTGTCCTTGGGGGCCAGCATCCGCCCCCCGTTCATCGCCTTGACCAGGCTGCGGGCGGCAAAACGCACATCATCACTGGACCCGCCGGCCAGCTTGGCAAAGCGGATGGCTCCCTCGACGACGGCGGGCGGGACATCCTGAGCGGCCAGTTCCGTCAGATCCTCCGGCGACAGATCCACCCCACCACTGGCAAGAAGCCTCTCCCAGACCTGCTGGCGGGCAGCCCGGGGCGGAGTTTTCATTTCAAGGGCCAGAGCCATGCGCCGCACCAGCGGTGCCTCAAGAAGGGTGACGTCATTGATGATCCACAGAGTGGGAACCGGATTATTCTCGAGCAGGCGATTGAGAAAGATCTTTGAACCGGTGCGTACTCGCCGAGGTAAAAAAGGCGAGGCTCCTCCTGCAACCAGATCGTCCATCTCGTCAAAGAGCAAAACCGAACCACGTTGATAGCGCAGCAGATTCTGGGAGAGTCGGTAGCTGTTGAGACGATCCCTGCGGTCTGGTTCGTCGCCGTCTTCATCGGCTTCGCCAACGGAAAACAGATCGAGACCCAGGTGAGCACAGAGGGTCTTGCAGAATTCAGTCTTACCGGTTCCTGGAGGGCCGTAGATCAGGATATTCACCCCGGATAATCCCCCACGAGCCGCTTCTTTGAGAAAGCTGGCGGCCTGCCCGACCGCAGGCATCAGGTAGCTGAAGGCTTCCCAGGGAAGCTGCGGGGCAGACACGGGACCAATGATCTGCGAACGCAGTGATCCAAGGTCACCCTGGGCGCTGCGCAGTCCATGCAGAACCGATTCCGGAACACTTAACAGCTCGTGAATGGAGTTCCCGGTAAGTTCAATGAGCCCTGAACCTATGAGGCGGGCGCCGGGACGCAGTTTTTCCGCAATCTGCTGCATCGAAGTCCCCAGCATGAGCGCGCAGAAGGTATGAGTATTGCGCTTGCGCCGGGAGAAAGAATCACACAAATTCTCAACCTCGGAACTGACTTGATAGCGCACTGCAAGTCCGAGCAGATCGCGTTCGATCTCGTCGAGACCCAGTTCAGCAGCCAGAAGGCGCAGGTTCTTTTCCAGCCGGCTGGGCCCCTTGCCCTGCGTCGCCTCACAGATACCACTTAAATGCTCGAGTGTTGTGCTGAAAATTTTCCGAATGGCTCGAGGAGCAATATCACG
>JAXHUR010000123.1:2558-5620 GCA_034189505.1 Thermodesulfobacteriota bacterium
AGCTTCATCGCAACCAGGCGGACACGTCGATCGCGTCTTCGGAGGTGGACAGAACATCGGAAGGAGTGATGGCGAGAGTTTTCTGCTGAGAGTGAAAAACATAAGAGAGTTTGGAATCGAAGGCGGGCTGTCCAAGAACGTTTAGGTCAAATACAGCGGCATTAATACCGCCGGGACGACGTGCGGAAGGGGCCAGGAGACCGGGTTGTCCACCCTTCTGAAGACGCCGGGCGAGCTGTCGACACCGAAAATAATTGTCATCCACCAGCCACGGCATCTCCTGCGCCCGATCAGAAAAGTTGACGAGGAAGGCCTGTAGCGGCACGAGGTAGATGTAACGATGCGCCACTGGGAATTCCTTGGTTGCCCGGAACAGCTCGGCGTTGTCGACGACCCAGTGATAGGCCGTCTCGTAGACGGTCGTCTCGGCATCGAAGGATGCGTAAAAAACAGGAAAGAAGCCATCAGAAAAGCGCGTCGGGGCGAAGTTTTGGGATTCGAAGGGAAAACCCACGGCCCGGTAGTGGTGGTCCTCCGGGTTCATGTCGATGCTGCCAGGGAAAGAGTCAGCCAGGGCGGCAGCAGCGTCGGCCCCAGAGTCGTCGTCCTCGGGGGCGAGCAAGTCGCCGAAACGGTCGAGAGCTGGGCGGGGAGCTGGGACGTTTCGATAGACGGAGCCGGAGAACTCAACCAGGGACGCGAACGGCTCCATCATCGGCTGAGCCTTGTCTGCAGGTGCCACGCAACCTTGATGAGGCCCAGGTGTCCTTCTTCCTTCATCACTTCGAGCGGCGTGCGGCCGGCAAACGCCTGATTACGAACATGCGGCCATTTGTAGACCAGATTCGGGTTTTCAGGGAACAGGGTCTGAAGGCTCGAATGAATCGAGAGCAGATACCCGACCCTGTCCATCGAATCCCGGCCCGCCGGGAGAGGTTCACCCTTACGATATTTTCCAAGCAGATTGCGGCTCTTTGGGCTTTGTCCAAGCAGCTCAAGCTGGTCGGCCACCGGAATATCCCAATGTTCAAAAAGCCGCATAATCATTTTGGCAAGCTTCGAGCGGTTTTCCTTTGTCGTCGGGTCAACAAATCCATATTCCTTCAGTGCTGCTTGAGCCATAAAAACCTCCCCTTCTCATCCTGTCTAATTTTAGACCTGAATTGTAGATTTTGCAACAGGAGGAGGGAGGGATATAGCGTCTCATTCAAAAATTATTTTCCATTCCTCGAGATTTTCCATGAGCGCAATCAACTCATCAGCGCATCCATGGATATTTCCGATCAGATCATAAGCCATGCAATTCCCTCCAACCTCACCTTCTGGCATGGTGAAATTCTCGGAAAATGGGAAACTCTCCTTGGCAGTGTTCAAAAAATCTCTCTGAGAACGATGTGCGGAGAATTGTCATCCCAGGATTGGTTGAGGTGGGCAATCACTCCGGTTCCCATGGGTGTCAGAACGAATGAGATGAGTACGGTGGTTCCTACGAATGCTCCAATCTCGTATTAAGGCCTCCTAGCGTTCCTTGGCGATTTTTGCAAAAATTGATAATTGACAAAGATTGCCATATGCTATTGACAGCTGACAGTAAGGGAGGATGCTATGGCAACCATGAATATTTCGTTACCTGACCAGATGAAAACCTGGGTTGAAGAATGCGTACAAAGTGGGCGCTATTCAAATGCATCAGACTACGTACGCGACCTGATCAGGAAAGACCACCTCAAGTTGGAACAATTACGCCAAGCCTTAATCGAAGGTGAAAACTCTGGTCCATCGTCGGAGTTGGACATTGAAGCGTTTATTACAGACAAGAAAAAGTCTCTTTCCCTATGAGCCAAATTTTTTTATCGCACAGATCGCCACAGGCGCAGGATATCTCGCAGCAGATAGGTTTCCTGGCGCGGACAACCTCTGCGGAGTTACTGCTGACTTCAGTGAGCAGCGTAGGCGTTGCTATCTTGAAAAGATCTGATTCGCAAACGATGCGCAAAACTCCGGCATTGAGCATCGGTAGATGGCACAGAGCTTTATGAGTTGTCGGATCATTTACCGCAGTACGCAAATGTCTCCTTTTCCCGTATTTCTCCGCCCAGACCCGCCTCTCCTGGGAAAGTTGACGGCCGCGACCACTCCATGCGACGAGTTCCAACCCCGAATCAGCGGTAATTTCGCAGTAAGACTTATCCTAAAGGCGATATAGCCCCTTATTTCGCCCCTTGCAACTGGTGGGCAATTCGCGCCGTTATCACAGGGATGCGTGGGCAATTCCTTCAATAATGTGCCTAGTGTCCCGTGCGGTTAGTTCATTTAGATAATTCTGAGCAATTTTGCCTGCTGGCAAGGCGCGCCGACGCAGGCCTAGCCGAAGCTAAGCCGAGGAGGTGCAACGAAGGCAGCGGGCAAAAGGGCCATAATTAATGAATGGAACTAACCGCACGGGGCACTAGTTGCTCCTCTGTGATCTTGCGGTAAACGCCTTCGGTAACAGAAGTATGCCCTGGCAGGAGGACCGAGACCGCACCGGTGCAATCACCACCCATGCTTTCGAGAGAGCGAAAGAATTCTCTTTTGGTATTCCCAGACGCCGAACGGTCTGCTCCAAAACATCGCCTTCGGGCAGCAGATTGGCAAAAAAGGCCCGATGATCTGGCAACTGAGATAAATCCTAAGTTTTGAAACCCTACACGCAACGATATAGCCAAATAAGATTTTGTAAATTCCTTCAGTTTACCTATTGTAAACCTTCCGTGGTTGTGCTAAAGTTCACTCTAGGTAAACAATAAATGTTGATGGAGATGCAATGCACGTTATCAAGAAGGGTGTTTTTGATGAGGCGGGAGAGAAGTTTCCAAATGAAAAGAATGCGATCAGAGACGCATATAACACCTTGAAAAAAGGAACGTTCAACACGCCGGAAGAGTTGAGGCAGCTTTTCCCAAGCTTGGATAACTTCAAATATAAAGACAAGTGGTATGTTATTGATATTGGAGGGAACAAGTTAAGAATTATGGCCCTGATCTTTTTCAGAATTCAGAAGTTTTATGTGAAGCACATTG
>JAXHUR010000124.1:0-5552 GCA_034189505.1 Thermodesulfobacteriota bacterium
AATTGCTCTCGCTGCTTCGACGTACGTAAGTACGCCTCATTGCTCGACAATCGCGCGCCTTGCATTTGGCGCTTTTTGCTTAGCCATCGACATTGATGCTTTTTTGCGAAAGCATCAAAGATTGACGATCCTCTTTCAATCTTCGTCTTCGTGGATTTTCTTGAGCATCTCCAGCCAGTCGGCCATCTCGGCAATCGTCTTGTTCATATACCAGCGGCCGTTGGCGAACACGCCGTAATCGGCACCCGCCATGGCCGAGCTGAAGCGGGTGGAATTGGCATAGAACAGCCAGGTTTCCACCCATTTTTTCTCGAGCGCTTCATTGAACAGGCTGTCGCTGTCGGCAAGCCCTTTGGCTGCGCCGCTGTTGTAGGCGTCCAGCAGAATGCCGGTGGAGGTCAGCGTTTTCTCGTTCATGACCTGCACCGTGTTTTCAAAGCGCTCGAAATGCCCGTCGATCCACCCCTCGCTGTGGCAGGCCCGGCACACCCGCTTCATGGTGGCACGGCGCTTGGTCTGCTCTTTTTCATCGATCAGGTAATCCGAAGCGGGAGTCCCGTCCAGAGCGGTCGGCAGGGGCAACCCGTCCGCGTTCTTGATCTTGCTGGTATCGGCATCTTTTGGATGTGCATGAGCGTAAGGCAGCCCGAAGATGCGCCACGCGGATCGGTCATTGAACTGATGGGTGCGCTCGCTGATCACCTCCCCGGTCGGCGACGTAACCAGCGAAGCATGGCAGGAGGCGCAGGTCGGTGCCGTGAAATCCTCACCGGCGACCCAGGGCACCGCTTTGAAATCCCAATCCTTCCAATGGGAGTTGAAAATATTGCCGTGCTTGCTGACCATATACACCTTGTAGGCGGGCACGTCGGGCCCCTTGTGACACTCGCCGCAGGTATAGGGTTTGCGCGCCATTTCGATGGAGAAATGATGGCGCGTATGGCAGGCGGCGCAGCTGCCTTTGGTGCCGTCGGGGTTGATGCGCCCGACACCCTGGTTGGGCCAGCCGGAATACTTGGGCAGAGACATGGTCCCCATGCCGGTGGAGCGTTCCTCCAGCCCCTGGAATTCCACCACCGTGCCGTGGCAGTAATTACAGGCGTCGCTCTCGGTGTCGATATTGGGAGGATCCACCGACAACTCGCCGTCGGAAAACTTCTGGGTGCCGATGCTCATCTCCACCAGGTCGTGATAGACGGGATTATGGTTCAGATTGCCGTACGCCTGCGCCATAATGTTATGGCTGTACTCATCAACCTCTGTGGGATGACAGACCGCACAGTCGGCCGGAGTCACCACGGCGTGCACCTTGAAGCCGTTATGGTCGAAAGTATCCGGGTGGGCGTCTGGATTCGCGGTATGGCATTCGGCGCAACCCACCACATGGCCGGAGAGTTCAACTGGAACCTGCGCAGCCGACATGCGCCGTTCACGCTTGGCCTTCTCCAGCGCTGCAGTCGGCGTGCTCGTAGAATGGTAGCTGTTCTCCCAGTCGGAGACGATCCCCGGCGTCACCGCGCGGTGGCAGGCCAAACAGGTTTCGGTGGCCTGGCTCGGTTTGGCCGCTGCCCCCCAGGAATCGAATGAGGAACCTGTTAAAAACAGCGCGCCCAGCATGACAAAACAGAAAAATTTCCCCCAATGCATCATTAAACCTCCCTTGTTGATATCAACCATCTGGAAAACGCCCTCCCGGTCAAACGGTACAGACGCCACCTCCCTTCCACCCAGGATCCATGCATCATGGCTTGCAGAAAGACACCTTTTGCATTCCACTGACAATGCGGTAATAATAGCGCAACCGCACAGATTTTCCAGTTGGTTGCCTCGAATCCTCACCGGGCGGCAGGGAAAAGACAATCAGGGCGATATCAGTCAAAAGCGAGGCGATGATCTCAATGTTTGAGCAGAATGTGTTATGGGCTTTCGGCTTGACCCTTTTTGCGGGTCTGGCAACAGGCATCGGCAGCGCGGCAGCCTTTCTGGCGAAAAAAACCAATACCCGCATGCTGGCCATCGCCCTGGGGTTCTCTGCAGGCGTCATGATCTATGTCTCGTTTGTGGAGATTTTTGTCAAAGCGAAAGAACCACTGGTAGGCAGCCTGGGGGTCCGTGCGGGTTCCTGGGCCACAGTGGGCGCATTTTTCGGGGGGATGCTGCTGATCGGGCTGATCGACAAGCTGGTTCCAAACCACGAAAACCCTCATGAGGCCCACCGGCTGGAAGAAATCCGCGGTGGCACCGGCCCGGCGGACGAACGATTGCTGCGCATGGGGGTACTCTCAGCGCTGGCTATCGCCATCCACAACTTCCCCGAAGGGCTGGCCACTTTTACCGTGGCGCTGCGCGATCCGACCCTGGGAATGCCGGTCGCGGCAGCAGTAGCGCTGCACAACATTCCGGAAGGGATCGCTGTCTCGATCCCGGTTTTTTATGCCACCGGCAGCCGCCTGCGTGCTTTTCAGCTGTCGTTTCTGTCCGGGCTCTCTGAACCGGCCGGAGCACTACTGGGATATTTACTGCTCTATCCCTTTATGAACGATGTGCTGTTCGGGGTCTTGTTCGCATCGGTTGCAGGCATCATGGTGTTTATCTCCCTCGACGAACTGCTGCCCGGCGCACACGAATACGGCCGCCACCACCATGCCCTCTATGGCCTGGTAAGCGGCATGGTGGTTATGGCAGTCAGCCTGCTGCTTTTTCTGTAATCACTTCTGCCGTTCGACCTGAAGGCGGATGCCGGACAGCAGCGTTTCAATCACCTGGCGATCTTCCGGGTCAGCCAGATGGTCGTTGGCGTAGAGCCAGAACCAGTAAGGCGCCGCAAAACCAACCACACCGACAAAACGGCTGTCTTCACCCTCATGGCTGTAATCGATCTCAAAGCGCTGTGCACTCGCGGCGCCGTCGATCTGCGCAGAGTTCTGGCGGACCTTGACATTCTCCCACCCTTCGTCCACCACACCGTCGGCGGCGTATCGCGCCGATAATTCAATGGCATGCCTCGAGGGCGGCGCCTCGTTTTTATCCAGTGCACTGAAACTGATCAGAAGATGCGCCCCGGAATCGGGGTTGAACACGAACAGATCATTGGTCGCCAGCCGTTGCTGCGCCGCCCTGCGCAGCTGCTCTTCGGTGGGGGACTGTCCGCTGCGGGCCGCATCTTCACGGAGATGTTCAATCATGTGCTCGAGCAGATTCGCCGGCGCCTCGGCGCCAGCCTGCCAGGCATCGGAGACCTCTGGAAGGATAACCTTCAGTCCCGGGCGCGGCTCGAACTGCTGCGCTGATACAAAGAGGGGAAAAACCAGCAGCACAGTAAGCAAAAACAGAATTTTTTTCATATCAATCTCCTTTTTAATAGCCAGAGTTATCGGCTATTGTAACAGAGACCCGACAAAACGCTCCTCACGGCATGGAACAACGAATATATTGTTTGAAGATTTTTTCTTGACGGGGGCAATATAGAATGTTGCGGCTGCTGATCGTAAGCCGATGCCTCAGGCGGTGAGATCGGTAAGGATACCGTGTACCGCTTTTTGAATTCTTCCAATGCCAACTGGCGCAAGCAGGTAACCCTGAGCCGGGTCGGACCTGC
Source organism: Thermodesulfobacteriota bacterium (assembly GCA_034189505.1). GTDB lineage: Bacteria > Desulfobacterota > Desulfuromonadia > Desulfuromonadales > Geoalkalibacteraceae > Geoalkalibacter_A. The sequence goes on from JAXHUR010000124.1 coordinate 3,599, forward strand.
GCAAAATATTATTTCTACGCCTTTATCTTTAAAAATAATGCTTGTCAGGAAACCTTAGAGGACGCATTTTGATGGCAAAATGACGCATTTAAGCTCGCCATATGGCACGTTCCACCCCCCAAGTTTTCTTTAACCGTCCAATTTTGATGCTTTCGCAAAAAAGCATCAATGTCGATGGCTAAGCAAAAAGCGCCAAATGCAAGGCGCGCGATTGTCGAGCAATGAGGCGTACTTAGGTACGTCGAAGCAGCGAGAGCAATTGCAGCAACGCAGCAGTTGGTGAGTTTTTGCGACGCCATCAATTTTATAGCTAAAATGGGCGGTTTAAGGCCCGAATCGACACATAAAATCAAGTTTTTTCGACATAGATTCAGGCACTTGGGCAGGTCCGACTCCGCACACTACCCATGTCAAAGATAAATATACTGTCACCGGAACTCTTCAAGTTGTTTCCCTCTGCCCGCTCCAATCGCGGACTTTTTACGCCTGTGGGTAATATTTATGTCACCTTGATCCCTTGATCTGGCAACTTGACGCCGATCCTTGCTGCGGCTGCACAATTGGGGTTAAGGTGTGAATCAGTAAGCGCAATTGGCAGAGAAACAAGCGATCTGTACAAACTCTGTTTTTATGTTCCCGAGGGAAACCCGCCTTTGTGGGACAGGCTCCAGCTGCTTCCAAAATAATTTTTCAAAGCGGGTTGAACATTTTGTCTGCGTCAGGGTCTATCCACTTAACAAAAGGGAGGAAATTACTCATGAAGAAAACTGTTCTGTTTTTATTTGCTGGCCTGCTGCTCAGCAGTGTTCCCGTTCAGGCGGATGAGACGGCGACGGAATCATTAGCCTATGATGCGCGGCTGACAGGTTATACCTATCCGTTTGAAGTCAGCTTCTATTCCGTTTCTTCGCAGGGAAAATCGCTCGAAATGGCTTATATGTATCTGGAAGGAGACAAAAATAAACCTGTTGTGATTCTGCTGCATGGCAAGAATTTCAACGGGGCATACTGGGCGCAGACCGCCCTCTGGCTGCATGATCAGGGGTACAGCATTTTGATCCCGGATCAGATCGGTTTCGGAAAATCGTCCAAGCCGGTTGATTATCAATTTTCTTTTGCCGCTTTGGCGACGAATACCAGAAAGCTGATGGATGAGCTGAATATCAGAAAATCAATTATCGTAGGGCACTCCATGGGAGGCATGCTGGCCTCACGCTTTGCCCTTTTATATCCGGACCGCACACAGAAACTGATTCTGGTGAATCCGATCGGTCTGGAAAATTATCTGCAGTACGTGCAGTACAAAGACGTTGATTTTTTCTATAGAAATGAACTGGGACAGACGGCTGAAAAAATCCGCCGGTATCAACAGAAAAACTATTATGACGGCGCATGGAACAAAACCTATGCCGCATGGACGCATCCTTTGATCGGCTGGGCACAGGGCCCGGATAAAGATCAGTTGGCAAAGGTCAGCGCACGGACCTATGATATGATTTTTACACAGCCGACAGTTACTGAGTTCCCGATCATTCAAGTACCGACGGCGTTGATTCTCGGCACGCGTGACCGGACAGGCCCGGGACGCGGCTGGAAAAGAGACGGGGTTGATTATGAATTGGGACGGTATGACAGGCTCGGCAGACAGGTCATCAGGCTCATTCCGCAGGCGACATTATATGAATTGCCGGGTTTGGGACATCTACCGCAGATTGAGGATTTTGACCGATTTAAAGAACTGTTTGCCAAGGCGCTTGTTTTGAATTCCGAACAGAAATAAAAGACAGGTATTTTTTTTAGGGGACGTTCCTGTCGAAACGACTATCCTGGCAAAGCCTGCAAATGTGCATCTTCCCGGTACAGTTTCTGCCCCTGACGGGCGGCTTTGCTCACGGCCGATGCCGTATAGCTCAGTCGGGGCCTGATAACCGCTGCCGGTAGCCGCAGATGCCGC
>JAXHUR010000125.1:0-5370 GCA_034189505.1 Thermodesulfobacteriota bacterium
TGAATGACGGCGTGGTTGAGACCATGGCGCATTACCGGGCGGCGCGGCGCTTTGAACCGGATGTTTCCTTTATTCTGGATATCGGCGGGCAGGACATGAAGGCGATCTATATTCATGATCACGCCGTGGCTGAAATTCAGATCAATGAGGCCTGTTCATCAGGATGCGGTTCTTTTATTGAGACGTTCGCCCGTTCGTTTGGGTACAGTGTCCAGGAATTCGCGGAGACTGCCTGTGACAACAATGCACCCTTTGATCTGGGAACCCGCTGCACCGTCTTCATGAACTCCAAAGTGAAGCAGGCGCTCCGGGAAGGGGCGGGGGTCGGCGACATTTCAGCCGGTTTGGCGTATTCGGTTATCAAAAATGCTCTGTACAAGGTGCTGAAGCTGAAGGACGTCGATGACCTGGGGAACAAAATCGTGGTTCAGGGCGGAACCTTTCGAAATCCAGCCGTGTTATGCGCATTGGAGATGCTGCTGGACAGGGAGGTCATAAGGCCGGATATTCCCGAGCTGATGGGCGCATACGGCGCGGCTTTGACAGCCCTTTCAAATCAGCGCGCGAATCTTAAGGAACCTGCTGCTCAACATCAAACACCACTTAAGCATTCAGAGACGCCAGTAGTGTTGCAGGAAGCAAATGGTTTGTTCCTCGAAAAGTTGGCGAAGGGAAGTGATTTTTCAAAAAAGGAGATCCGCTGCAGGGGCTGCGAAAACAGGTGCGGGGTTTTGAAGCTGACTTTCAACAATGGAAACGATTTTTATACGGGGAACCGATGCGAGCGGTGTTTCAGCAATAATCCGGATGCCCAGCACAAAGGAAAGAACCTGATTGATGCTCAGATAAAGCTCTTGTTTGAACGAGGCATGGAACCTGAGGGCGAGCCGATTCTCACCTACGGTATTCCCCGCTGTCTGAACATGTATGAAAACTTTCCATTCTGGTGCGCCTTTTTGACCACGTGCGGGTTCAGGGTGGTTCTCTCTGCTGAATCCGGTTTCAGACTTTACGAAAAGGGCTCTGACACGGTCATGTCGGAAAACATCTGTTTTCCTGCCAAACTTGCCCATGGTCACATTTTCGACCTTGTTGGGAAAAAAGTCGACAGGATCTTCTACCCTACCGTGGTCTATGAGCAGGAAGAATATGAAGACGCTTTGAATAGCTATAATTGCCCGGTGGTTACCGGATATCCCGACCTGATGAAAAGTGCGGTTAACCCTGAGCAAAAATTTGGAATTCCCCTGGACAACCCGGTGATCAGCTTTAAGGATTTCAATCTGCTGAAGGATCAGCTTTATCTATTCTTCAAGCGATCCGGAATCAATTACCGGACGGTGTCGGAAGGCGTCGAAAAGGGGATGGAGGCACAATCGGATTACACGAAACAGCTCAGGTCCATGGCGAAGGCGCAGTTGAGCCAGGCGGATGCCGGGGGACGGACAACAGTTGTTCTTGCCGGCCGACCCTATCATGTAGACCCGCTTATCAACCACGGTATTCCGAATCTGTTGACGGAACTGGGCGTGGATGTCATCAGTGAAACGGCTGTCCCCTTGAATGCGGATGCCGTCTCACTGAAAAATGTCAATGTCCTGACCCAGTGGAGCTATGCGAACAGACTGTACGCGGCGGCCGGTTGGGTAACGGACACGGCCAATGCCCAAATGGTTCAGTTGACCTCTTTTGGCTGTGGGCCGGATGCCGTTTCGACCGACGAGGTCAAGGAAATTTTGCGTTGCGGCGGGAAAATCCATTCCGTGATCAAGATGGATGAAATCGCCAACCTGGGCGCCGTCAGGATCAGGCTGCGCTCCATGCTGGATGCGGCAAACGAAGCGAACGGTAAGACGAGGCGCGCGGGAGAAGCAAAAATAAAAACAGACCGGGCGGTGGTGGGCGAAGACAGAAAAAGAACCCTGATCACCCCCTATTTTTCACCCTTCTATTCGCCGCTGATCCCGTCTGCTTTCAAGCCCCTCGGCTACCAGGTTGAAGTCCTCCCGCCCCAGGATAGGGTATCGGTTGAATGGGGACTGAAAACCATCAACAACGACATGTGCTACCCCGCTATCCTGGTCGCCGGCGATATTATCAAGGCCTTTCAGTCAGGCTGCTACGATCCTGAAAATACCGCTGTTATTCTGACCCAGACCGGTGGTCAATGCCGGGCATCCTCATACGTGTCGCTTATCAGAAAAGGATTGGCCGCCGCCGGCCTGGATGAGGTTCCGGTAATTGCCATATCCAATGAGGAAATTGATCCTCAACCGGGATTTAAAATAGATAAAAAGGGGCTTATAAAACGGCTGGGCCTGGGAATTATTTTTGCGGATCCCCTGGCCAGGATGTATCTATCCACAATGGTCAGGGAAAAGGTGCCCGGGACATCCAGAAACCTGCATGAAAAATACCTCTTTGAAATGGAGACGGGCATCGAGAATGCAGATTATTATTATCTTCTCAATCTTCTGAAAAAAGCCGTGGCGGACTTCAACCAGGTTGAGATCAACGACAAGACGGTCCCAAGAGTCGGGATCGTTGGAGAGATCTTTGTTAAATACAACTTCTTCTCCAACGGAAATATCATCGACTGGCTGTCCGGCCAGGGGGTGGAAGTGGTTCTTCCGCCGATACAGAGTTTTTTCGCCCAGCGTTTTATCAATGAAACCTACAATCAAAAGGCCTTTTTTAAACGTTCTTTGGCAGATCGCATCAAGTACAGGCTGTTGGAGATATACTCAAGATACCACATCGGTCAAATCGAGCGGGTTATGCAGGGATTTCGCTTTTACAAAAAGGCGCATGACTTGAGAGAACTGGCTGAAATAACCGACGAGGTTGTCAGCCTGGCCAACCAGTTTGGCGAGGGGTGGCTTCTTACCGCCGAAATGATCGCCATGCTCAATGAAGGGATCGGTAACATCGTCTGTCTCCAGCCCTTCGGCTGCATTGCCAATCACATCACCGGAAAGGGGATGGAGAATAAACTCAGGGATATGTTCCCGCATTTGAATCTGCTTTCTCTCGACATGGACGCGGGGGCAAGCGAGGTCAATTTGCTGAACCGGCTCCACTTCATGGTAACAGCGGCCCGGGAACAGGTGGCCCGCGAGAAGGGGACGTTGGCCGAGCCGGAAACGTTTCAGCGCTTTGCCATTCCCACGCTATGGGCGCAAGAACTGTATATGTTCAACAGTTACGCGTCACTGGAGGTTGAAAAATGGAGGGCCTGGGTCTCCGCTCTGGGATTGATGGAAAAAGCGCGGAAAATCAGGCGAAAAATCAGCTTGTAACCATCAACACTGCTGTCCAAGATAAATCAGATTTGAAGTTTCCTTGCTGAAATTTCAGCATGTTGGACGGATTGATTGCTTTTTTTTATCGCTCTCTACCCACAGATTCTGCGGAAGAGGCAAAAGAACTAACCGCACAGGACATTAGCGCCTTCCCTGCAGTAGTTGCCGATACATCTCCTGGTACCCGGCCACGACCGCTTCTTCAGTATGCTTGCGTAGCAAGGTGTCATGCCCGGCGCTGGCGAGCTTTGCCAAAATCGAATCTCCCTGCCGCAGCAGATCGGTACAGACAGCCGCCAGTCGTCCTGGATTTTCGCGTGGGGCCAGCAGGCCGTTGCCCCCTTCAACGATCAGTTCTTTTCCCCCTGGGGTGTCGGTGGAAACGACCGGCAGCCCGTGCGCCCACCCTTCGAGGATGACATTCCCCAGGGTTTCCACCCGTGACGGACAGACAAACAGGTTGGCCGCATGGAAAAACCGGGCCGGGTCTTTGAGCCACCCTGGCCAACGCACCCTGGCTGCAATCCTCAGTTCTTCAGCAAGAGAGAGAAGATTCTCCCGAAGAGGACCGTCTCCCCCGATCATCAGCAGGACCGGACGGCCGTCAACCTCGCTCGGCATTTTGGCAAACGCCCTTAAAAGGTCATCGAAGCCCTTGATTTCAATAAAACGCCCGAGCGTAAAAAGGACCAGGGCATCTTCAGGGATATCCAGCTGTTGCCGCAAACCAGCCAGTTCTTCTTCACTCGAGGTGCGGGGCATCGGGACGAAGTTGCTGATATGAAAGACCCTGCCGGCCGGCAACCCCTCACGCACCAGGTAATCACACAAACCACGGGTGTTGCCAACCCAGGCGTGGGCGTGGCGGTAGTAGCCGTCAATCTTGTAAAACCCGCCCAGTCGGGCCACATGGACGGCTTCACTCCTTTTCGGCAGACGGGTCAGACGCGTACCGCGCCCCATGTAGGTCTGCACAATCTGTGCGTCGGTTTCACGCACCAGCCGCCGAACCTTGAAAACGGAGGGGATATCCCAGCCATTACGCAACGGCACGAAATGCAGCGGTATGCCCGCTTCGGCCAAAGGCTCGCGCAGCGGACTCTGCGGCCGAATCGCCGCTTCCGGGTGATGGTCGTCCAGCTTTGCAAGGGCTTGCACCAGCCGCAGAAGAAAGTTTTCCGCACCGCCGAATTGACGACTGCCGATCAGATGCAGGGAACGAATTGTAGCCATAAGATCAGCAGCATCCTTTTGCAGAAGCAGATGTCGTCGGCAGTTTTTTAGCGTGTTTCATGTGCAGTTTCCACCAGAATCCTGCCAAACTGTCGCCGTAGGAAATGGCCTTGCGTGGCAGCAGGAACAAATCATCGCCGGGGACAGCCGCCCCACGAATACAGCTGAAGGCCGCCTGGAAACCGGCATCCTTGACCGCATCAACCACTGCCGCATCATAATCACCGTAGGGATAACAGAAATAAGGAATGTCCTCTTCCAGCATCTCGGTCAGCTGGCGGCGGCTTTCCACGATCTCCTGCGTCATCTGCTCCCGAGGGATGCGACTCAAACGTGGATGACTCAAGGTATGCGCCCCGATGGTGACACCGGCCCGGCGCAACTGCCGGAGCTGTTCAACATTGAGCAGTGCAGGGGTCTCCCGTCCGTCGGCTTCGAACCAGGACGATGGTTGGCCGGCCAGATCGCTGACCATAAAGACTGTAGCAGGGAACCGATAGCGACTGAGGATCGGCCAGACCGTATCGAGAAAATCAGCATATCCGTCGTCAAACGTCAGGACGACCGCATGACCCTCCATCTTCTGTTTACCTTGCACCAGGTCAACGGCTTCATCGGCACTGATGACGCGATAGTTCAGATATTTCAAGTAGGCCATCTGAGCTTTGAAGCGGCGGATATGGCAGTAGGTCGAACGATGGGCCGCAGGTCGGTCAAAGACGCCGACCTGATGATACATGAGGATGGAAATATTGGTCATGATCCCGATCTGAGAAATCGATTATTGATGGCGTCGCAAAAACTCACCAACTGCTGCGTTGCTGCAATTGCTCTC
>JAXHUR010000126.1:0-5146 GCA_034189505.1 Thermodesulfobacteriota bacterium
AAAAAAAAGCCCACCAGGAGGTGGGCGATGCAAGAGAGGAAAGACCGAGAGATTTTTTACAATCCGATCAGCCGCCGAAATTGAGGATCAGGGCGCCGAATCCGATGCAGCTAGCGACAATGATAAAAACCTGTACCGCGAAATAAGATGTCCGAGTTTTCGATTCCATGACGCCTCCTTTTCTGTTTGATCTATTTAAAACAATGTTATAACCATAAGTATGTCATGTGTCAAGGTGTAAATTTTTACCATTTCTTTAGGAAATGGTTTTTCAGAACAATGTTTTTGTTTTATGGGATTTTTTGCTTTTTATCATTCTCCCGGCTGGATAATCGCGTCAATCCTCTTCTCATCAATGGTTTCCTCCTCAAGCAGCACCTGAGCCAATTGCTCGAGAAGGTCATGCTTCTCCTTGATGATTTCATCCGCCCGGGCCTCAGCTTCTTTGATGATATTTTCGATTTCACGGTCGATCAGCCACGCCATTCTTTCACTGAAGGTTTTCTCCGTAGCAAGCTTTCGCCCAAGGAACGGGTGCTCTTCGCCGCGGCTGAAGAACACCGGGCCGATCCGTTCGCTCATCCCCCACTGGCACACCATTTTCTCCGCGAGTTCAGTCACCTGCTTTAGATCATTCTGCGCCCCGGTGGATACTTCGCCAAAGATGGACTTTTCGGCAGCCCTACCGCCAAGACTGACGGCAAGACGGGTGCTCAGATATGAACGCGGGTAGTGATAGCGGTCGTTCTGCGGAAGCTGCTGGGTGACGCCCAGGGCCTGGCCTCGCGGAATAATCGAAACCTTGTGAACCGGGTCGGCCCCGGGTGAAAACCGCGCCACAAGGGTATGCCCGGCTTCATGGTAGGCGGTGATCTTCTTTTCCTGTTCCGTGAGCATCAGTTTGCGCTCAGCCCCCATCAGCACGCGATCCTTGGCGTCTTCAAGATGTTTCATCGTGACCCGCCCGGCATCTTCACGGGCGGCAATCAAAGCCGCTTCGTTGACCAGGCTCTCCAGGTCGGCTCCGCACATTCCCGGAGTTGCGCGCGCCAACACCTCGAAATCGACATCATCCGCCAGAGGAACGTGCCGGGTGTGAACTTTGAGTATCTCCATCCGCGCTCGCCAATCAGGCCGGTCGACGACCACCTGGCGGTCAAAACGGCCGGGCCTCTGCAATGCGGTGTCAAGCACATCGGGGCGATTTGTGGCGGCCAGTACGATCACCTCGCTGTGTGGCTCGAAACCATCCATTTCGGACAACAGCTGGTTGAGAGTCTGTTCGCGCTCGTCGCTGCCGCCCCCCAAACCCGTGCCGCGGGAACGGCCCACCGCATCAAGTTCATCAATGAATATAATGCTCGGCGCATTTTTCTTGGCATTGGTAAACAGGTCCCGCACCCTGCTGGCTCCCACCCCGACAAACATTTCAATGAATTGAGAGGCTGAAATGGAAAAAAAAGGGACACCGGCCTCCCCCGCAACGGCTCGCGCCATAAGCGTTTTTCCCGTTCCCGGGGGACCGACCAGAAGGATGCCGCGCGGCACCTTACCGCCGATGCGCTGAAACTTTTCCGGTTCACGCAGAAAGTCAACAATTTCACGCAAATCCTGTTTGGCCTCTTCAAGACCGGCCACGTCATTAAAGTTGACCTTGGATTCCTCGCGGGTATAAAGCTTTGCCCCTGATTTGGATATATTGCCCATAAAACCGCCAGGACCGCCTTTGCCACGCATACCACGCAATACAAACCACCAGACGCCGAAGATAAGAATCCATGGAAGCATATACAGAATAGCGTTGGCCCAGAACGGATCCTCGGCGGGAGGCTTGGCGGAGACCTCCACGCCGGATTCTTCCAACAGGTCCATCAGTTCAGGATCATCGATAGGAGGAAGAATTGTACGAAAAGATTCAAATGTCTGAACCGTTTCATTTTCCCCTGAAGTATCTTTCCGGGGTCTAGCGACCGGCTCTTTAAAATTCCCGGTCAGTTTATCGCCCTGGATGGTGACCTCAGATACGTTATCCTGCTGCAAAGCCTTTTTGAATCGACTGTAGCTGATCTCAAGAGGTCCCTGCGAGGCAGGCTGATTTGCAACATAGAGCACATTGAACGCTGACAGCAGCAGAAAAAGAATGATAAATTGTCTCCAGAGATTTTTATTCATGACATCTCCGCTTCTGGAATTTCAAATAGATCGGGGTCAAAAGCCCCTGAACAACAAAACCCCTGTCGAGCCAACAGGTTCGACAGGGGTGAGTAATCAGGATGTCGGCATCACCAGTCCATCAACAGCAACTCAACCGGCTCTGCGGTCTTCCTCAGCCTGAAACCAGCGCTCGAACCAGGTTCGGTGATCTTTCTCCGCCAAAAGCTGAAGATCCTTCGGCCCGAGCCAGACCCCGCCGCAATCCGGGCATTGATCCATGGGAACCTCGCGAAAGACAAGTTTCTGCAACGGCTCGCCACATTTGGGGCACCGATCCCGGCAGCACTCCCGAATCAATCTTTCTTTCGACATTTCGCGTGCCTGTGTAATCTTTTCGTCTTCCAACTTGCGGAAGTAAAGATTTTCCAGCGCCTTTTTTCGTTCTTCCCAGAGATCCGTCATAATATCACCTCATCGGGGGAGCGAAGTTATAACTTTTCATTTGCTTCGAGTATACCTGAGGGCGAGGTGTTCGCAACCACAGATCACCGAAATCCTTATGAGATTCGGTAAAAACCGGCCCCAAAAGAAGCTCCCTTGCCAAGGTTCATCAACGCTCCGACCCGCAAAATCCAGGTGATCTCCTTCAAGCCCTCCCCTGCGATCTCAAGAGTTCCGCTGACCCCGCCAAGATCATGGCGGGCAGCGCAACCGTCAAGGGTGCGCCAATCACGCCAGACCAGGGAATTCTCTACTTCATGGACCTGAGTACGGGAAATTTCTTTATAACGCTGAGGATCATCCACAAATTCAACTCCGAACTGGGCATGAATCATGGATGAGACGCGGCGCAGAACAAACGGGAAAAGTTGATCGAAGGCAGGTGTAAACAAAGGTCTGCCGTGCGAAATAAGGCGCGCGGGGGTGACAAACTCGAGGAGAAGTGAGTAGTCCTCGCCGATTTTTCGGTCAAGATGCCAGGCAAGAGGGATCAATGGCGGCGTCAGCGCATCGAGCGGTTGCCCGAAACTCCAGAGTTCCACGTCCTCTTCCGCAGCATTTTCAGCAAAGATTTCGATAAGTTCAAAATGCCCTTCGCCTCTGTGCAGGCCTTTATGCCCCAACATCTGCAGGACACGCGCGAAATGAGACAGGCGCGTCATCCCCTTTCCCCAGAAAATAACCCGCAGGTCCATGGAGTCGCCGCAATCCAACCGTCGACACTGCTGGGGATCTGGTTGAAGAACAAAAGCCGGTCCGGGACGTTGAAATCTTTTCAGCGCCACTGGATCTGTTGTTAACGGTGGATCGAAAAGATCGGTAAAGGCAGTCGAACCATTGTCTGTTGCATCGAGAACCTGCCGAGCCGTAGTACGTAAATCTCGGCGCAGACGAAGCATTCGCTCCAGATCAAGGTCAAAAGGCTCCTGAAATTCGAACACGAATCGAGCACAAACAAATTCAAGAGAAGAAATCGCTTCGGGATATTCAATCATTGAAAATGAATCCTTCAAATTGCCTTTAAATCAGGTATCTGCTAAGGTGTCGACCCGATATGGGGAACGCTGCGGATTCAGATGGTGGGCGCTGAAACTTCGGATAAAAAGCCATTTTTGGCTGCAGCATCCCCGATTACATTCGCCGGAGAGTATCGATTATCATGCTGAAATTCGACCTGATAAAAAAAGATCCGACCACGCGGGCGCGATGCGGACGGGTCACCACCCCGCACGGCACCATCGAAACGCCTATTTTCATGCCGGTCGGCACCCACGCTGCACTTAAGGCCATGTCGCCCGCTCAGGTCGAAGAAACCGGGGCACAGATCATTTTGAGCAACACTTATCACCTGCACCTTCGTCCGGGCGAAGGGTTGATCAGCAAAGCAGGAGGCCTGCACAAGTTCATGGGCTGGGATAAGCCGATTCTGACAGACAGCGGCGGCTTCCAGGTCTTCTCCCTGCCCAAAAAGAAGATTGCCGAAGATGGCGTCTATTTCCGGCACGAAATCAGCGGCCAGGAGATCTTTCTTGGACCCGCGGAGGCGACTCGCATCCAGAATGAGCTGGGCGCCGACATCGCAATGGCCTTTGATGAGTGCATCCCCTATCCCTCCACCCATGCGTATGCGGCCCAGTCAATCAAAAAAACACTGCGCTGGGCAGAGATCTGCCTGAAAAGTCATGCGCGCCCCGACCAGGCGCTGTTCGGCATTGTGCAGGGCAGCACATTCGAAGATCTGCGCCGCGACTGCGCCAAGGCTCTGGTTGAAATGGATTTCCCAGGCTACGCGGTGGGGGGAGTCAGTGTCGGTGAAGGTCTTGAACTTCTCAAGAAGGTGGTGGAATATACCGAGCCGTTTCTGCCGGAAAACAAACCACGCTATCTCATGGGCGTGGGGCTGCCGGAAGATATCCTTGAGAGTATCGAGCGCGGGATGGATATGTTTGATTGCGTCATTCCCACCCGTTATGCCCGCAGCGCCACACTGTTCACCAGCCACGGGCGGCTGCGTCTGACACACCGCCGATACCGGAGAGATTTCTTTCCGGTGGACCCGGCCTGCGATTGTTACTGCTGCCGCAATTTCAGCCGCGCTTACCTGCATCATCTCTACAATGCAAATGAAATTCTCTCGGCCACCCTCGCCGCAATTCACAATGTGAGGTTTTATCTCAACATGGTTGCGAGAGCACGCGATGCCATCGAACAGGGAGGATTCTCCGAGTTCAAGCAGGAGTTTCTTGCCGAATACAATTCCCAGGGAAAATCCTGAATCAGTCTATCATCTGCAGGATCATTACAAAAGCCCCCGGCAAAACCGGGGGCTTTTTTTGTTAATTGGTTGATGCTTTCGCAAAAAAGCATCATTGTCGATGGCTAAGCAAAAAGCGCCAAATGCAAGGCGCGCGATTGTCGAGCAATGAGGCGTACTTACGTACGTCGAAGCAGCGAGAGCAATTGCAGCAACGCAGCAGTTGGTGAGTTTTTG
>JAXHUR010000127.1:0-5022 GCA_034189505.1 Thermodesulfobacteriota bacterium
GGCCTGCAGATCCACTACCCGGGCGAGACGCTGTTTGCCGCCGGTTCCATTCTGCCCCTGGCACGTGGCGAGGAGCTGCTCGAGCCGCTGGCCGATTTTCTAAAGTCCTCTGAAGACCGCCCCTGGCAGGTGCGTGTCCATGCCGCGACCGCACTGGGTGAGGCCTACGATCAGCGTCTGGCCGACAAACGGCTGGAGCTGCTGCAGCGCTATCTGCAGCGCCGCGGGGTGGCGGTGGACGGCTTCGACTGGCAAAGCAGCGCCGGCAGAGAGGCACCGCTGATTGTACGGCTGCCCGCAGCCACTCCCTGATTTCCCCGAAGAGAGTCTTATTTATTACTTCTGACAAGTGGCAAAGGAGGATTGAGCTATGAAGATTATTCTTCCCACCGCGGGCCGCGGCACGCGCCTGCGCCCCCATACCCACACCAAGGCCAAATCGCTGGTGCATGTCGGCGGCAAGACGGTGCTCGAGCACATTGTCTCGCGCCTGGTACCGCTTGCAGCCGAAGAGTACATTTTCATCAACGACGAGGACAACGGTCCCCAGGTGATGGAGTTCATGGCGCGCCGCTTCCCTGATCTGAAGACCTCAGCCGTGGTCCAGCAGGAGCGCCTCGGCCCCGCACACGCCGTCTCCCTGGCCTCCGAGCGCATCAAACCCGGCGACGATGTGCTGGTGGTGTTCAACGACACCATCTTTGTCGCCGACCTGGAGCGCATCCCCGAGATCTGCGCCGACTGCGACGGGCTGATTTATTCCAAGGAGGTGGAGGACTACCAGCGTTTCGGCGTCAACGTGGTGAAGGACGGTTTTATCGTCGACATGGTGGAGAAGCCCGACACCCCCGTCTCGCGCCTCGCCCAGGTGGGCCTCTATTATCTCAAGGACGGGCAGGGCTTCATGGATTATCTGTACAAGACCATCAACGCCGGAGAGAAGGTCAAAGGCGAATACTACCTGCCGTCGGTGTTCATGAACATGATCCGTGACGGACTCAAATTCAAGGCGCCCGAGATCGACGCCTGGCTCGACTGCGGTAAGCCGGAGACGCTGCTGGAAACCAACCGCTACCTGTTGCGCGAGCGTCATCACGTTCACGGAGAAACCCCGGGCTGCGTTCTGGTCGAACCGGTACATATTGAAGAGGGCGCCAGCGTGCGCGACTCCATCATCGGCCCCAATGTCTCCATCGCCGCCGGAACCCGCATCAGCGGCAGCATCATCCGCGACTCCATCATCAACGCGGACACGGAGGTCAGCGACTTGGTCCTCTCGAACTCCATCATCGGCGACTCCGTCACCCTGCACGGTACAGCGCGCAAGATGAACATCGGCGATCACTCGCTGATCGAGATGGGGTAAAGGTCGTCGCCACTAAGGCGCTAAGAAAGTCAAAAGCTTCCAAATCTACACCCCTCCCTCCAGCGGGCGGAGGCTGGAGGGGGGCGCCTGAGCTGCTGCCCGGACCAGCCCCCACCCTAACCCTCCCCCGCTGGGGGAGGGGACATTGTGATGAGTTGATTTTTTTGGCTTCCTTCGAGTCTTAGCGTCTTGGTGGAGATCAGGTTTTATCTGCCACTCCCACGCACAGTGCAGTATAGATTTTTGCAGCGGCGGTGACCTGGTCGAGGGGGATGTGTTCGTCCGGGGTGTGGGCCACTTCCAGGGCGCCGGGGCCGAGCACCAGAGGTTTGACGCCGGCTTCGAAAAAGAGGTTGCCGTCCGAATGGGAGCGGAAGGCGTCGACGCGCAGCGGCAGTCCGATGGTGGGGTAGATCTGCTCCAGCGCGCGCGCCACTGCAGAGTCGGTGCCGAGGTCGTAGCCGCGCGAGGAAAAGTCGAAGGACAGTTCACAGTCAAGGTCGGGAATGAGTTCTCTGGACTCCTCCAGCCGCTTGCGGATCGTCTCTTCGACCTCCCGGGGGTCCGTGGTGGGGGGCAGGTGCAGGTCGATCCAGGTTTCGCAGCGATCAGGGACCACGAAACCGGCCCGCGACGAACTCAGTTCGCGGATCGAATAGACGACCCCTGAGTTGCTGCGATCGAAGAGCTGATCGCGTCCCAGGTAAAGCAGCACCCGCAGCATTGACTCTATGGCGTTGTGCCCCAGTTCGGGCAGTGACGAATGGGTACGGCGTCCGCGGCTGACGAGCCCTGCCTCGAGATAACCGTAATGGGCGAAGCAGGCGCTGAGGCCGGTGGGTTCGCCGATCACCACCCATTCGGGATGGAATTCTTCGAGAAAGGCGATGCTGCCGTCGCCGTTTTCCTCTTCTCCCACCACCAGCGCCAGCCCCACCGGGGGTTGTTCGTCGTTGGGCAGCTCTGCCAGGGCGAGAAAGGCCTCCACCATGGCGGCGCAGCCCCCCTTCATATCGGCGCTGCCCAGCCCGTAGAGCAGCGGCCCTTCCTCGCGCGCCCAGTATTCTTCCAGATCCCATGCGGTAATGGTGTCGACGTGCCCCACCAGGTACAGCTCGGGTTCCGACCAGCCGAGGGTGGCGATCAGGTTGTAGCGGTCTTCGTCCACCTCCTGCCGCCGCACGGCAAATCCCGCCTGCTGCAAAGCTTCCTCCAGCATGACCTGGATATCCTCTTCCTTGCCCGAGGGAGAATAGATATCGACCATGTCGCGCAGCAGTGCGTGCAGGCGCTGTGGGTCGATGGCGTGCCAGGCTTTATCGAGAGTCTGATGCATGCTTATTCTTTCTTCCGGCGTCTTTTCTTCGCCAGATTGAGGGTCATGTAGACATGCTCCTGCACGTTGCCGAAGCCCTGTTTCCGGAAAAAGCGGATGGCGGCTTCGTTGTCGGCGGCGGTGTCGACGATAATCATGCGCACCCCCTGCTCGCGCATGCGGCGCTGGATTTCGCGAAACAGCCTGTCGCCGACCCGGCCTTTCTGCAGCCCCTTGCGCACCCCGAGCCACACCAGGTAGCCGTATTTCCAGGCTGAATTGTGCTTCTCGACGGTGGTGCCGAGGGCGAAGCCGACGATCTCCTCGTCCCGTTCGGCCACCAGGCACAGCTCGCTGTCGCTGTTGAACATGGTGGTGATTTCGTACTCGTCCCAGGTGCGGTACAGGCTGGGGGAGAACTCGGCGGTGAAGATCTCTTCACCGATGTGGAAGACCGGCGAGAGGTCATCGATGGTCATCTCGCGAATGCGTAATTGCGGCTCATCGGAGTCCACACTTTGGTTGGGCATGAGAGCATTCCTTTCTCTGTGCGTTTGATAGCTGAAAAGTTTAACAGATTTCTCTCGCTCGTCACAGCGCTTGTCGCCGCGACGCAACCGGTTTATCATGGCGAGCGGTGAATGAATGCCGTAATGGGAAACGGGATTTGTATGGATGATTTGACGCTCAAAACGGTTCTGCCGTACCTGCTGCCCCCCGTGCTGGGGGCCTTTATCGGCTACGTCACCAATTATATCGCGATCCGCATGCTGTTCCGCCCTCTGCGCCCCTGGCGCCTGCTGGGGGTGCGCGTGCCTCTGACGCCGGGCATTATCCCGTCCAAGCGCCATGAACTGGCGGCGCGCATGGGGGAGATGGTCGGCAGTCACCTGCTGACCTCCGATGATGTGGGTCGCGCTTTGGAAAAAGAAAGTTTCCGCCGCGAGATCAAGGGGGCGGTGTCGGACAAACTGGCGCGTTTTCTCGATCGTGACCTGGGGACTCTTGAGCAGCTGGTGCCGGTTGATTTCCGGCATCGCTTCCGCGAGCTGACTGACCTGCTGCGCTGGAAGGTGGTCAAGACGGTATTCGCCTACCTCGACAGCCCCGAGTTCGAACTGCGTCTGCGTGATTATCTGGTGCGCAAAGAGGGTCAATGGCTTTCCCGCGACCTGGAAAGTTTCCTGAATCCGGAGCGCTACGATAAACTGCGACGTCACCTGGACCAGCGCATCACCACATTCCTGCACTCACCGGCGACGGCCAAAACGGTGGCCTCCTTCGTGGACAGCAAGACCGAACAGTGGGTGGGCTCCCAGCGCACCCTGCGCGAACTTCTGCCGGCCGATCTGATCGAGGTGCTGATGGCGCAGCTCGAACGGGAGGTGCCGCCACTGTTCGAGAAGTTCGGCGGCATGCTCTATGATCCCGATTTCCGCCAGCGGCTGGTGGTCAAGGGGCGGCAGGCCATTGAAGGCTTTCTCGATTCGCTCGGCGGGTTGTCGGGGCTTCTGGCCGGGTTCATCAATCTCGACAAGATCTATGATCGTATCCCGGAATTTCTGGATAAAGCCGGAGATGAAATCGCGCGCTGGCTCAAGGAAGAGAAAACCCAGGAGCAGGTAGCGCGTATGCTGCGCGAACGGGTCGACGGCCTGCTGGATCGCTCTCTGGCGAGCTATCTGGAGAAGGTGCCCTACGAGAAGGTGGCTGGGGTGCGGCGCTTTGCCCGCGACAAGGCGGTGCAGTACGTGCAGAGCCGCAAGGCGGGAGAGGCGGCGCTGGGACTGGCCGAGCGTGGCATCGACCGGATCAAGGACCGCTCTTTCGGGATGCTGCTGCATAGAAGTCTGCCGGACGGCGGCCTCGACCACAGCCGCGAATGGCTGGTGCAGCGCATCCTGACCACCCTGCGTTCTCCGGCGGCACGCGATGCCTTCTCCGGTATTCTTGCGGAGCAGTTGGAGGAGTGGCTGTTCCGCCGCCCCCTGGGGCGGCTGTCGGCGCGGGTGCCGGCCGATGTGCGCGAGGAGCTTAACACCGGGCTCTGCCGGCAACTGGAGGAGCTTCTCAAGAAGGAGGTGCCGCCGCTGGTGGAAACTCTCAACGTGCAGCGCATCGTGGAGGAGAAGGTCAACTCACTTGATCTGCTGACGGTGGAAGGACTGCTGATGGGGATCATGAAGGAGCAGTTCAAGTACATCAACCTGTTCGGGGCGTTGCTCGGCTTCTTCATCGGCCTGGTCAACCTGCTGATTCTTGGATTGCGCTGAGGGGGGATTTTTGACAAGGTAGGGATGTGGGCCGTTACTCTGCCGCTCCGTTTGGGGTGAATGTGCAG
>JAXHUR010000128.1:0-4832 GCA_034189505.1 Thermodesulfobacteriota bacterium
GCAACGGGGGAGATGTCCGGCATGTAGAAGTCTGGGCAATTTCAGTGGAGATGAACTCTCTCGGCGTTTACGCGACCCAGCGCGACCCGGGCCGCCCCATGGCCGGCATATACGGCGTGGCGCGCGACATCAGCGACCGCAAGCAGTCTGAAGAACTGCGCCGCTATCACCTCTACCATGACCAGCTGACCAACCTGCCCAACCGCGCTCTGTTCTCCGACCGGCTGCAGATCGCCCTCGGCCAGGCCAGGCGCAAAAATCAGCAACTGGCCGTCATGTTCCTCGACATCGACCGCTTCAAGATGATCAACGATTTGCTGGGGCATCTCGCCGGCGATGAGCTTCTGCAGAAAGTTGCCCAGCGACTCAAGGACAGCCTGCGTGAAGGCGACACCCTGGCCCGCATCAGCGGCGACGAATTCACGCTGCTGGCGCCGGATATCGATGGGATAGATGCGGCCGGCATCATCTGTCGCAAAATCCAGTCTGTTTTCGATCAACCTTTCCAGATTCACGGGCAAACGGTCAGAGTCACGTTCAGCATAGGTTATGCGGTCTATCCTCATCACGGGCAGACCAGGGAAATGCTGCTGAGAAATGCCGACCTGGCGATGTATCAGATCAAAGGCAAAGGGCGAAACGGGTACTGCTGTTTCACGGAGGAGATGAACAAAACCAACTCCTACCACTTCGACATCGAAAATTCCCTGCATCGCGCCATCGAAAACAATGAACTGAGGCTCTTCTACCAACCGCAGCTCGATCTGAGCACACACAGGGTCGTGGGGGTGGAGGCCCTGCTCAGGTGGAAGCATCCGGTTCGCGGTCTTCTCTATCCCGAGGAATTTATCCCTGTCGCCGAGCAGACCAAACTGATCTGCACCCTCGGCAACTGGGTTCTGGAACAGGCCTGCCGTGATGCCGTCAGACTTGCCGAGGCGGGCTATTCCGACCTCAAAATGGCAATCAACGTTTCCGCCCAGCAGCTGGAGTTGGGGCACTTCGATCGAGACTTTCTCGACATCCTCGGCAAATTTCCTCTCGATCCCACCCGCCTTGAAATCGAGATCACCGAAAGCAGCCTGATGCAGGACATGGACAAGTCCATGCGCATTCTCACCACCCTTGCGACCCATGACGTCCGTATCGCGGTGGACGATTTCGGCACCGGCTATTCCTCGCTGAGCTATCTGCAGACGCTGCCCATCCACACCCTGAAGATCGATCGCTCATTCGTGATGAACATCGCCCCCCGCGGCGAGGGGCAGAACACCATCATCACCGCAATCCTGGCCATCGCCAAAGGCCTGGATCTCAATTTTATCGCCGAAGGGGTGGAAAACAGCATTCAGGAAGCCTACCTGCGCGAGGCCGGATGCCTGCAGGTTCAGGGCTTTCACTACTCTCAGCCGATCGGGTTCAACAAGCTGCTCGCTTTCCTTGGGCAATGGACCCCGCAACGCAATTCGGTAAATTCCAAACTCTCCCCTATTCCAGACTATTATTCATCGAAAAGCTGAAAACCACCGAATCCTCCGCCAACGGCTGTGACACACCATCCTCCCCTTCTGCGCCGGGGGCGGTCAGGCCGCCCCATTCCGGCGGGGGCTCAACCTGTAGCGGCAAGTTTTTTCCCCCCAGCGCCAGCCAGTAATCCGCCATCCGGCGACACCCGTATTCACTCACATGCTGAGGGAAAACCGCACATTCGCGCCACAGGTTTCCGATCTGCCGCTGCGCGCGACCCTCTCCCCGGCGGGCTGCGGTGTGCAGCCACTGTACAAGCTCTTTTTCGTTTGAGGGCGTGATCACGCTGCGGACATAAAGCCGCCACAGGTTGTACAAGGCCATATCGCTGCCAGCTTTAGCCGCCTGCCGAAGCCATTCAAGGATAAGGTCCCGGCTCGCGGTCCGTTCTCCAATGCGGCCCTGCTGCCGAAGAAAGAGCACCGCCAGGTCGTTCAGGGCATCCGCCTCTCCCGAATCGGCGGCACGCTGAAACCATTCCGAAGCCTGCACTGCGGCGTGCGGGCCATTCTGCTCCAACAGGATGCGGCCGACCTGATGCATGGCTCCTGAGTGGTTTCTCCGGGCGGCCGCCGAAAAGAATGCAAAAGCCTTCTCCCCGTCCGCTTCAACGCCGCGCCCCTGCTCATAGACCCACCCCAGAGCGTACAGGGCAGGGGCATAGCCTGCGTCTGCCGCAATCTTGAACCAATGCAGAGCCTGGTTGATATCGGAGACCAGACCCGGCGCTCCTTCCAGGTAAAGACGCCCCAACCGATACTGAGCCTCTGCCTGCCGGTTAGCCGCCGCTTTTTCCAGCCATTGCCTGGCCCGCTCAATATCGCTGCGATAACGGGCATGATCGAGAAGGTAAGCTCCCAGGAGGTTCTGCGCCGGTCCATACCCTCCTTCGGCGGCCGTTGTCAGCCACCACATAGCCTGATGCTCATCGCGCGCAACCCCTTCACCCCGGGAATAGATCTCCCACAAGCGCAGCTGAAAAGGGCGGCTGCCGTGCTCGGCCATGCGCCGTACCTCCTCCAGATCTTCCGCCGCGGCATTAGACGCGGAAAACCACAAGACGCCGAAAAAGATCAGGGCCGACAGAATTCGCACCACCAGGGTAACCTTCTTCATCGGGTTGTCGAGGGATCGTGAGGGTTGAAGTGGCATCCGGTGCACCTTTTGAATTTTTCCAGCATGGCAGGCTCATGCGGTGGATCATGGCAATCGCGGCAGGCCAGCGCCTCCCCGTGACGGATATGACAGACGGAACAGGCCCAGTCTCCGTGGCGGCTGGAGGTTCCCGCCCAAACGGCGTAGACCGAGCTGTGGCAGCTCTTGCAGGATTGCGTATCAGCAGCGATCGGCAATTCACCACTTCGAGGGCGATGCGGATGGTGGCAGTTCATGCATTGATCTTTTTTCTGAGACGGATAATGGGGCTCATGACACTGAAAACAATCCGGAATCATTCCATGATCTTCAGTGTGACAGGCGTCGCAATTCATTACGGCATGAGCGTTTGATCTCTCATCCAGCATCCCTGCCGCTTGCGGATGGCATTTCTGGCAGGTATCTTTTAACAGATCGTTTTTAATTGGCACCGCCGGCGCATGAGCATTGCGGTGGCATGAGAAGCAGGGCAACTCGATATTTTCATGGGGATGGCCGTGACACCCGGCACAGCGCGGCATCTGATCGATAAAATCCTCATCGCTGCGCTGCGGAACGTGAAAAACCAGATGGCATTGGCGGCATTCGAGGCGATGCCCGCCGCCGCGGGCCTTCAGATCGGAAAACTGGCCCGGGTGGCAACTCCCGCACTGTGCTGTCGTCATTGGACGGGGAGAGACCTCCAGGACCGATTCCCCTTGCGCCTGAACTGCCGAGAAAAGCAAAAGACTCAAAATCAAGAGGGATGTCGCACATTTTTTCCCGACACAATCAGACATCATGCAGTTTCCGGGGAGTTTTCACATGGAAATATCAGATAGATAGCCATATTTTAAAATTTACTTAACTTTTCCCTTGGCAAATGCCAATCTTAATGTTATTTAATAGTATGTCACAACCAAGCATGGGGGGATGATCATGACAGCTCTGAAGCACCGGAGAAGTTCCTTTCTTTTCTTCTCGGCAATGCTCTGTCTGGGATTTTGTTTCTTTTCTTCAGACACAGACGCCTTCCATTGGGGAGGCGGTGATTACTGCCGGGGGTGTCATGGCGCCATCGGCGAGGATACCACCTCTTCGACCCTGGGGCTGCTCGGCGGCGACGCCAGCTCCACCTGCCTGCGATGCCATGACGATACGCATCGCGTTCTCACCGAAAACGGCAGCGGCCATTCCCCCGGCGGCGATTTCTACTGGCTGACGCGCGAATACTCGCAACCCGGCTATGAAGACCGTGCCGACAGCCACGGGCACAACATCGTCGCCGTCGATTACGGCCTGACCCGCGACGCCTTCAAAAACATCGCTCCCAGCAGCGGCGGCGGCACTTTCAGCTCAAGCTGGCTGGAATGCTCCAGCTGCCACGACCCTCACGGGCTGAGCTACCCGAGCTATGACTTCCGCATGCTGCGCTCCACAGGCTGGATCGAAAACCGCGCCGGGGTCAGCTACTACTTCCCCAACCCCTCTCCCGCCGCCGTCTCCTATTCCGGCCAGGGCGGCGACTGGCCGGCCGAGACCGACCAGCGCCACACCGACTACGGCGAAGGGATGTCCGAGTGGTGCAGCAACTGCCATGTCGGCTACACCAATTCGAGCCAGCACAGCCACGCGGCCGGCGGCAACGCCTACCTCAATCAATACGCCGACCTGTACAACAGATACGTCTCCACCGGCGATTTCACCGGCAGCGCCGACAGCGCCTACGACCACTTCGTGCCCTTTGAGCGCGGAATAGATGAAAATCTCCTCGACCCTTACAGCACCCACGGCCCGGACTCCCAGAGCCGGGTCATGTGCCTCACCTGCCACCGCGCCCACGCCTCGCCGTTCGCCAACAGCGGGCGCTGGGATTTCCGGTCGGAACTCATCGCCGACTCACCGATTTTCGCTTCCGCCGACAGCGCACAAGCCTTCTACGGCGACAGTGTCGAAGGCCGCTACGGCTCCTTCCAGCGTTCACTCTGCAACAAGTGTCACGTGCAGGATTAACCCCCCTTGAATTCACCCTGAATCTGTGAGGTGTGAGGCGTAAAGAGTGAGGAGAAAAACCGTAAACAACCGATTTTTTTCATAGTTCTCACACCTCACCCCTCACGCCTCACCCATCACTCCACCACGATAAAATGCTGTACGCGGTTGTTGTTGCG
>JAXHUR010000129.1:0-4598 GCA_034189505.1 Thermodesulfobacteriota bacterium
TTAAAAGATACCTGCCGGCCCGCAGGCGCAGAGCGCCCGCAGGAGACCGGCAGGGGGTTGCGTTATTCAGGTACGTTGGGAATCGTCGTTGTCTGGCCCTTGTGGTTGCGCAGGGTGTATTCCTTGTCATCGTGCCCCAGGATGTAGTAATCGGGCATCAGCGGAATCTTGCCGATGTTGGTGGCGATGACGTACATGGGCTGCGCCAGCCCGGTGGTGTGCCCGCGCAGGGCGTCGCGGATCAGCTCCGCGCCTTTTTCCACCGGCGTGCGGAAATGATCGATGCCGGGGGCCGGCTCGCAGTAGAACACGTAGTAGGGACGGATGCGGAAGCGCAGCAGCTTCTGGTGCAGTTCGCGAAAGGTTTCCACATCGTCGTTGATCCCCTTGAGAAGCACGGCCTGGTTGCCGACGTTGACGCCGCAGGAGAGCAGATCGTAAACGCCGCGCGCCGTCTCTTCGGTCAGTTCTTTGGGGTGGTTGCACTGGGTGTTGACCCAGATCGGCACCTTGTGGAAGCCGCCCAGAACCTTTTTCAGGCCGGGGGTGATGCGCTGCGGCAGTACGATCGGTGCGCGCGACCCGAAACGAATCATCTCCACATGGTCGATCTCGCGCAGTTTGCTGACCAGGTAGTCGAGCTTTTCATCGGAGAGCAGAAACGGGTCGCCGCCCGTGATCAGCACATCACGTACCTCGGGGTGTTCGGCAATCCAGCGCAGACCGTCATCCACATTGAAGTCGAAGCTCAGGTCGCCGTCCACGACCAGCTCCTTGCGGAAGCAGTGACGGCAGTAGATCCCGCAGTTCTGGGTGACGGTGAAGGCCACGCGGTCTTCGTACTGGCGGGCGATGCTGTCGGGGCGCACTTCTTCCGTGGCGCGGTTTTCCTTCCACATCAGGTAGTCGGTTTTGCCGTATTTATTGACCTTCTCCTGGGGGGAGGGAATGACTTGCTTGCGGATCGGACAATTGACATCGTCAGGGTCCATCAGCGAAGCGAAGTAGGGTGTCGTGCCCCAGGTGGTCCTGTTATCCTCCAGCGCTTTGCGTTCGGCGTCTGTGAGGTTGACGAATTTTTCGAGAGATTCCGTGGTATTGACGAATTGGCGCAACTGCTGCTGCCATTCCTGCTGCATGACTTCTCCTTTGTCGTTGGGGGGCGCACGGCAATGCCCCGGTTATTTATGTGGTTGCGCTTGCGCGCCTGAGTCTTTTCTGTACGGCCGGCCGATGCATGGAACGCGATCAGCCAGACGGAGCAACCTCAGATGACGATCAGGTGGTGATGAAGATAGGGGGTTGCGGGAGTGGACGAGAGGGGAGTCGTGCGGCGCGGATGAACATTGAACAAATCCTGCGCATGGTTGTAGAACATTTCGTGTTGAACAAAATAAAAAATGGACTATAAGAAAACATGACTCACTTTCGTCTGAAATTATTTTTCCCGAGCGGGAGACCCGCCGAAAATCGAAGACGTCCAAGAAACTAACATGAACTGGGACCGATGTCAAAAAACCGGTTCACGACAGGAAATATTTCAATCTGTAAATTCCTGATTTCAATCAGAATTTTCAGGTCTGTTTTTCTGGATTTTCTGCATGATATTCAGCGTCTCATCAGATTTTTTCAGGCCAATGAAAAATCAGGTGCCTCCGGCAGCACGATGCGTTATGATCGTGGACCGTTGATTCTCTGGTATGCGCCGCGGAGGCGTACAGGGCGATTTTATGTCAGGAGAGGAGCGGGACTACCATGAAAAAACTATGGAAAAAAATTTTATGGATCGAGGGCGGCGGTCTCGCCGTGATTATCGGCTTTATCTGGCTCAATGAATATCTGGATCTGCCCCATGTGCTGTTCAAGGCCCCGCCGACCCCCTTCAACTTTAGCGAAGCTCTGTTTGAAACAGGGCTGATGGTGGTTCTGGGCGGCAGCGCCATCCTTTATACGATCGCACTGGCCAGGCGTCTTCAGAGGTCGGACAGGGAGAAGGATCGGCTGCTCGAAGTCATCGCTCACGACTTGAGAAGCCCCTTCACCACCTTGCTCGGCAACACCGAACTGCTTCAGAACCCGCCGGAGGATCTCTCCGAAGAGGACCGGGCCACGCTGATCTCCGATATTCACCAGAGCGCCGCCAACACGTTTCAGATGCTTGAGAACCTTCTGAACTGGGCCCGTCTGCGCCGCCAGCACGCCGCTCCTGAACCGGAACTGATCGAGGCGAGGGAGCTTATCGACGAGATCATTGCCGATCTTGAGGACCAGTGGCGCGATAAAGAGGTCACTATCACCAACAATCTGGCGAAAGAAGCGCGCATTTTTGCCGACCCCATTGAGCTGCGCTCCATCCTGCGCAACCTGATCAGCAATGCGATCAAGTTTTCGCGCCCCCAGGGCAGCGTTGAAGTGACCGGCCGCAAGCGCGGCGGCAAAACGCGCATCGAGGTCATCGACCACGGCGTCGGCCTCACCCGCAGAGAACAGAAATTGCTGATGAGCAAACATTTCGCCTTCTCCAAACCCGGCACAAAAGGAGAAAAGGGCAGCGGTATCGGCCTGATGCTGGTGCGGGAGCTGACCCGCCGCAACGGCGGTAAATTGAAGCTGCGCAGTGCGCCGGACAAAGGCTCGGTTTTTACCCTGCAGCTGCCCCGCACAGTGCGTCGTTCACCTAAAGTGGAGAAGAAAAAGAAACAAAAGGCTGAAAGCAAACTTGCAGTAAATTCGCCTGGAAAAGAGTGATCTGCCGGGCGGCATCGGCAGAACCCGAGAAATTATTTTCGGCGAATGCCTTTTTTCCTGTTGCGTTTTTTTATTTTCCGGTTAAGTATTGATTAATTGCTTGGTTCCGTCGGCTCATCGGCGGGATCCCGAAGATTCCAGAACGGAGAAACAAGGAGAAAAAAGACAATGGCTCAAGGTACAGTCAAATGGTTTAACGATGCCAAGGGGTTCGGTTTCATCGAGCAGGATAACGGACCTGATGTTTTCGTGCATTTCAGTGCAATTGAGGGCGACGGATTCAAGAGCCTCGCCGAGGGGGAGCGCGTTGAATTTGACGTTTCCCAGGGACAAAAGGGTCCCCAGGCATCGAATGTGCACAAAATCTGATCGGTTTTTTACCGACATTCAAAAAGCCCCGGGGATCCGCTCTCCGGGGCTTTTTTAGTATCTGGCGCGTTTCGTTTATAACGGTTTTTTAAAAAAGGGGTTGCTTTATGCGGAAACTTGTATAAGGTTGAAAAATAAAGGTTTTTTGTCGGCCGGAAAGGAGTTCTAAATGGGAATTTTTAACAAATTGTTCGGCAGCAAAAACGATTATCCAGAAATCGATCCTTCCAGCCCCGTTGTGACCCGCCTGGAGAAATTCCAGGATCACATCGAAACCCTGTCTGATGAAGCCAAACAGCCTCTGGAGGTTATCCCCGGCGACGACCGTGCCTTTGTCTTTATCGGCAAGCCGCCCAAGAAGTTCGGTATCGCCTGGATCGAGGACGGGCAGATCAACAACCTTAAAACCCTGGTGGAACGCGACAATGTCGAACCGCCCAAGGTCCAGGCCCTGGCTGATCGGCTGCGGCAGATCTACGAGAACAACCAGCAGAGCGACCGCTTCATTGCCCATGTCGGCAAATGCGATGTTGTCGTCACGCCTTCAGACAAGTTCTGCAAGGAGCTTAGAGAGGTCGTCACGCAAGTGACCCATTGACTCTCCGGCTGTCGCACCGCGCAGGCCGCCGCCCACAGAAGAGCGTCATGTTCTGCCGCACCAGGCCCGTATCGACTTGATGAATTCTCAGGCCGGCGAAAAACCTGATGCCACCGGGCCATCGGGGCAGGCGCTCGATTTACATCCCGACCCGGAGCAACTGATTATCCTTTATGCGTCCGCCGTCGTCCCTCGCCTCTGACTCCCAATTTTTTCTTGCTCCACAACCCCAATTGCGTTAAGTTCGAAAAATTAGTATTAGTTTTTTGTGTTTTGATTAAAGCGAGGGAAGGCATGATGAAAACGGTCATTGCCGTTGATTGAACAATACCGAAAGCCGCCGCGGGTTTATGCCTGTTGGCGGCTTTTGTTGTTTTTGCAGGTTCTTTGTAGCTCAGGCGCGATCCAATGGGCTGATGACGCCCAAGGTATTTTTATCGGCGACATGCGTGTAGATCATTGTTGTGCGCAGGTCTGCGTGGCCGAGAAGATCTTGAATCGTGCGAATATCTGTGCCTCCCTCCAGCAGGTGGGTCGCAAAGGAATGGCGCAGAGAATGGACACCGGCCTGTTTAGTGATGCCTGCGGTTTTTAATGCATCGCGAAATGCGCGTTGCAACATACTTTCATGTTGATGGTGGCGGCGGATGATTCCGCTGCGAGGATCTGTTGAGATACCGCGTGCAGGAAAAACCCAGAACCAGGCCCATTCCTTGCCGGCATTGGGGTATTTTCGCTCCAGGGCTTTGGGGAGAAACACTCCGTTAACCCGGGTTATTCATGAAGCTTTGTCGCGAAACCGGCAAGTGTCTGTCAGATCAAGCCTGGCACAGGGAGTTGCCCTGCAGACGTACTCACAGTACGTCGAAGCGCAAAGAGCGAG
>JAXHUR010000013.1:0-8707 GCA_034189505.1 Thermodesulfobacteriota bacterium
GCCTGGCACAGGGATTTGCCCTGCAGACGTACTCACAGTACGTCGAAGCGCAAAGAGCGAGCACGGCTTGAGATGGCGGGCAATTGGCGGTTGCAGCAGAAGTTTTCATGAATAATCCGGGCTAGAACTTCAGTCCCTGTCATTACGGGGTAAGCAGGTAGAGCAGAAGGGTCAATGTCCCTGCACTCACCAGTGTTGTCGTCAGGATGGTGCCCGCTACCAGGTCCGGCCGTACGCCGAAGCGCAACGCGTAGAGCAGGGGCAGGACTGCCGATGGGGTGCTCGTCTGCAATATGACGACGGACCGAGCCAACCCCTTGATGTCCAGGAGTGCGGTGAGTCCCCAGGCCAGCAGCGGGCTGGCAGCCAGGCGGGTGAGGGTGGCCAGCGACAGAAATCCGACCCGATTCTGCCATCGGGTTCGCGCCAGCTGCATCCCGAGCATCAGCAGCATGACAGGGATTGCGGCCTGTCCAACGAGATCGATGGGGCGCAGCACAAATGTCGGCGGGACCCATTGAAGCATCTTGAATAAAAACGCCAGTACGACCCCGTGAAAGATGGGTATTTTCGCCATGTTGAGCAGGGCGGTGGAGAGCGAGCCTTTAGACCCCTGAGCGATGACGATGGCCAGGGTTCCCAGGGGGATGTTGAACAGGACAAAGGTCAGCACGCTGACTTCCAGCGCCGCTTCGCCGAAGGCGAAATAGGTCAGTGGCAGACCGAAGTTGCCGACATTCATCATGACCGTGGTCAGAAGCAGCGCGCTTCGACTTTCCCGGTCGAATCCCGCCATGCGGGCTATCAGCCAGGAAAAACCATAGAGGGCGGCCGTATATAGGACCATGAACAGAAACAGGTCGCCCGCCAGAGTCAACTCGAATTCCCGTTTCATCAGGGCGGAGAAAACGAGGGCCGGGCAGAATACATAAAGCGAACTGATGGTCAGGGTGCGAAAATCAAGACGCGCCGTTTTTTCCAGAACGATCCCGGCACATACGATCAAAAATACCGGCAGCACCACCTGAACGAAAAGCATTCCAACCTCATTAGCCTGTTTTGAATGGTATATGACTCTGTCGTGCAGCAGGTTAGCACGCGCTGCGTTTGCTGAACAACGCCTTTTAATCCGGACGCCATCTTACATCTGGCCTGCTTTGTTTCCGTATGCGATAATTGATGCTTTCGCAAAAAAGCATCAATGTCGATGGCTAAGCAAAAAGCGCCAAATGCAAGGCGCGCGATTGTCGAGCAATGAGGCGTACTTAGGTACGTCGAAGCAGCGAGAGCAATTGCAGCAACGCAGCAGTTGGTGAGTTTTTGCGACGCCATCATAATTGAGAGGTTTACTCTCTTTCAGCCCTATTTCAACCAGTGAGGATATCGTGATGACGGAACGCCCCGATCTGGCTCCTTACGCGGCGCACGGCAGTGAGAGCCGTGGACGACGCCACTCTGAACCTTTCAAGGACGATCGCCCCCCCTTTGAGCGTGACCGCGACCGCATCATCCATTGTGCCGCCTTTCGGCGACTGGAATATAAAACCCAGGTATTCGTCAACCATGAGGGCGATTATTATCGCACCCGACTGACACACTCGCTGGAGGTCGCTCAGATCAGCCGCGGCATTGCCCGCCGGCTCCATCTCAATGAAGATCTGGTGGAGGCCCTTGCTTTGGCGCATGATCTTGGCCACACACCTTTCGGGCATGCCGGGGAAGATGTTTTGAACCGAAAGATGATGAATGCCGGTGGCTTTGAGCATAATCGGCAATCGCTGCGCATTGTCGAGATTCTTGAAGAACGCTACCCTGACTTCAATGGTCTGAACTTGAGTTGGGAGACACGCGAGGGGATTATCAAGCATTCAAATCGAGAGGATTTTTCGGCTCAGGGCGTCGAGGAAGAATACGCCCCCCGGGAACGACCCGCTCTTGAGGCGCAGATCATCGATCCCGCCGACGAGATTGCCTACAACAATCATGACATCGACGATGGTCTTAAGGCCGGATATATCCAGCTGTCCGATCTTTCCCACGTCGATCTGTGGCGCGAAACATGGGAGACTGTCGCCGGCAAATTTCCCCGTATCGATCGGGAAAGGCATATCTATCAGACGATCAGCCACCTGATCGGGACTCTGATTCAAGACCTGGTGGAACATACCCTGGCCAAACTTTCCGAACGGGGGATTAAATCCGTGAAAGAGGTTCGCTGTCAGCCTGAAAACATCGTATCCTTCAGCCCGGAAGTCGCAAAAAAGAACCTTGAACTCAAGCAATTCTTATACAAATACCTCTATCGTCACCACAAGGTCGAGCGCATGCGGGTCAAGGTCGAACGCATTTTGACCTTCCTTTTTGATATCTATGCCGAAAACAACAACCTGCTTCCGCTGGAACAGCAGCATAAATTTGAAAAATATGGGACCCGGCGTGTCATTTGCGATTACATTGCCGGAATGACCGATCGGTATGCCTTTGATGAATACCGCCGTCTCATGGAGCCCTATGAACCCGTTTGATTTGTATATTTTGATTGTATGCGGCAGCTCACAATGATATTTTTCCGCTTTCCGGCGCGCTTGCCATTTTGCTTAGCCATCTTCCGGGTTTTTGCGAATGCACCATCTTTGGCGGCTGGAATTGCTGCGATGTCCTGCCCTGAGGGGGCGGGCCTGCACACAAGCAGGTATAAAACGGACTTGAGTTTCTAAGATAGAAGGTTTTTTTGTGTTTTGGTCCAGGGTCGTCCGTTTTGTGAGGGGAGAATCAGCGGAGTGTTATTTTCCTTTTGTCGCCGGGGCGGTAGAGCAGAATGGTCTGACCGAGGATCTGCGCGACCGCAGCTCCGGTTTTGTGCGCCAGCTGGTCCGCGATTTCGTGACGGTCGAGAGGACAACCACGCTGAAGTTTAATTTTGACCAATTCGTGCGCAACGAGACCCTCTTCTACGGACTCGACCAGGTTGTCATTGACCCCATCTTTCCCGACCATGGCGGCCACATTCAGGTGATGCCCCAGAGAACGCAGATATCGTGCCTGTTTTCCTGTCAGTTTCGGTCCTGCCATTTTTTTTCCTTCCTCCTCGTTCTGGTTCAGAGTTTGGGGAAACTATCATGGTCACTTGCCGCTTGCCAAGCATAATATCAATCCATTTGACGGCCCCTGTGTACAAGATAAACTTAAACCAGCTGTATGGAACACTTGATCCTACTCGAGGTTTTAAATTTCATGTTGTCAGTTCGTATTCGATCTGTCGACATGACAGAACACAACGGGTTGCTTTCCAAGGGATTCACCCATGGGGTTAAACTGTTTGCGTTCACAGATACGGATGCAGCATCTGCCGCCAACCAGTCGGCAGGTGGCGCTCAAAATCGTTCTGCTCTATCTGATCATTTCTCTGTTCTGGATATTTTTTTCCGATCAATTTCTATCGTATCGTTTCGATGACCCTCTCGTCCTGAGTCGGTTCCAGACGTATAAAGGCCTTCTGTTCGTTCTGGTTTCATCTGTTCTGCTCTTTTTTCTCATCTGGCGCTATCTGCGTGCACTGCAGACATCTGAAGGGCGCCTGCTCATGGTCTCCGAGGCCGTTTCCGCACAGACGGGAGCTAAATTTTTCCATCTCCTGGCCGAACACCTGCAAGATGTCCTCAAGGCGGACTGTGTTCTGGTTGCAGCTGCCGATCAGGACAATCCATCATCCCTGGAAACCATCGCCATGGCCTATGACGATGATTCATTCCAGAAGTTCAGATTCAATCTCGAGAATACGCCATGCGAGCGCCTGCGTCAGAACGAAATCTGCTATTGCCCCTTCGATGTACGCGGCCAGTTGCCGAAAGATCACCCGTTTTCGAAGATGGGAATGCAGAGTTGCCTGGCTATGCCTCTGGTTGACGCCCAGCAACGCACCCTGGGGGTGATGGTCGTCATGAACCGTGGTCCTTTTCCCGACAGAGCTGCAGGTGAATCAATGATGCGCATTTTTGCCTCGCGCGCCGCATCTGAGTTGGAGCGACGTTTAAGTGAAGAAAGAATAAGCCAACTCGCTTTTTTCGATCCTCTGACCGGTCTGCCCAATCAGCAGCGTTTCAGCGAACAACTTGACGAAGCGCTTCACCAGATAGAAAATTCCGACCAGCGTTTGGCTCTGATGTATCTTGATTTCGATCGTTTCAAGACGATTTCGCGCGCCCTTGGCGTTGACCAGAGTAATCGAGTCCTTTGTGATGTGGCGTCCCGCTTGAAGACAATGATGCCGGCCAACGGTTTTCTTTCCCATCTGAAAGGGGATGAATTCGCGTTGCTGCTTCAGGATTTCGGTTCATTGGACGATTTGCAGACATGGCTGAAAAATATTTTGGATGCGTTTCGGGCTCCCTTTCCTGTTGCCGGCCATGATCTCTATGTCACGGTCAGCGTGGGGGTCGCGATTGCGCCCGATGATGGTCGTGACTCCAAGATGCTGCTGCGCAATGCGGATGTCGCCGTGAGTCGCGCCAAAGCGCTTGGGCGTAACAATTATCAACTCTACAGCGCTGAGATGGGGAAGGTTTCCTTTCAGTCGATGGTTCTGGAAAACCGGCTTTTTCGAGCTATGGAACGCGAGGAGTTTCTGCTTCTCTATCAACCTCAATGTCGTCTGGATAATGGTGCGATTGAAGGGATGGAGGCACTGGTCTGTTGGAAACAAGGCGGGCGTTCTCAATACTCTCCCTCGGATTTTATTCCCAAAGCTGAAGAGACGGGGCTGATCGATCCCCTCGGCGAATGGATTCTGGAAACCGCCTGCGCCCAGAATCGCGCCTGGCAGCAACAGGGATTGCCGCCACAGCGTGTTGCAGTCAATGTCAGTGCACGGCAGTTTCATCGACGCGATATTGTGGACCTGGTTGCCAGGATTTTGCGTAAAACCGGCCTTGAAGCCCGTTGGCTTGCCCTGGAGCTGACGGAGAGCGTGCTATTCCAGGACATTTCCGACACGGCTGAAACTCTTGGGAAGCTGCGGGAGCTGGGGGTGCATCTGATTATTGACGATTTCGGCACGGGGTATTCATCCTTGAGCTATCTCCAGAATTTCCCCCTGGGCACCTTGAAGATCGATCAATCCTTCATAGCGGGGATTCCTGCCGATACCGGCTCGGATACCATCACCTCCGCAGTCATTGCCATGGCGCACCATATGGGGATGGATGTGGTGGCAGAGGGTGTGGAGAAGCAGGAACAAATGGCTTTTTTGCGGGAGAACGGCTGCGATAAAATCCAGGGTTTTCTCTTCAGCGCCGCCTTGCCGCCGCAGGATTTTGCCGCCCTACTGTCCCGTACATCCAACAAGATGACTCAGCGTATATAGGCTTCCGTCACATAGCGGCGCATCATCACATGGGTGTTGAAATAGTAGGCATTTTTGCTGACTGCATTTTTCATAACCCGGATCCATCCGGTCCGGTCCTCGTAATAGAGCGGAATGATCTTTTTCTCGAGTTTGTCGTAGAGGTCGCGGGCATCTTCCTGGTCGCTGCCGTTTTCCGCCAGATTCTTCTCCCGCGGCGGGGGGCCGATTGACCATCCGGTCATGCCTTCGATATGCCCTTCGATCCACCAGCCATCCAGAATGCTGAAGTTGGGCACACCATTGAGCGCGGCTTTCATGCCGCTGGTCCCCGATGCTTCCAGGGGGCGTTTGGGAGTATTGAGCCACAAATCGACGCCTGGAATCAGGCGGTACGCCACCTCCATATTGTAATTCTGCAGAAAGACGACCTCAATTTCCCCTGACAGGGAATGAATACCCTCGTGAATGCGATGGATCAGTTCTTTTCCCGGCGCATCATGGGGATGGGATTTGCCGGCGAAAACCAACTGCAGCCGGCCGCTTCCAATCTCAGCCAAACGTTGAAGGTCCGAGAAGATCAGGTCAGCCCGCTTATAAGTGGCATAGCGTCGTGCAAAGCCGATGGTGAGAACTTCAGGGTCGAATTTTTTTCCGGTGGTCTCTTCAATATAGAGAGCCAAAAAGGCTTTGGCTCCCTGATGTGCGTCCCAGAAATCTTCATCGGAGATGGTGTCGACCCGCACCAGCAGTTCTGGCTCGAGTGCCCAGCCGGGAAGGTGGCGATCATAGAGCTGAACAAAGTAGGGGGACGCCCAGGTGAAGGGGTGAATTCCATTGGTAATGGCGTGAATTTCAAAGCCGGGAAACATGCTCTGGGAGATTTCACCATGCTTTTTAGCCACACCGTTGACATAGCGGCTCAGTTTCAGTGCCAGTATGGTCATGTTCAGAGAATCCTTGCCGATGAGGTCGTGCAACAGGGCAAAGGGCACAATCTCGGGGAGGATCTTCTCCACCATCGGCCACGGAAACTTGTCGTGGCCGGCTGCCACCGGGGTGTGCGTAGTGAACACGCAGCGATCCATGACGCGCTGGACATCCCATGAGGCACGTTCGTTGAGTGTATTTTCAATGGGAGCGCGCATGTTGTTGAGCAGTTCCAGGGTGAGCAGGGCCGCATGGCCTTCATTCATGTGATATTTGCGCACCGTAAAATTGAGAGCCGCCAGCATGCGGGCGCCACCAATCCCCAGAACGATTTCCTGCTTGAGACGGTATTCCGAGTCGCCTCCGTACAGGGTATCCGTCAAGCGTCGATCCACCTCGGTATTTCCAGGGATATCCGTGTCGAGAAAGATTACGGGTACAACCCCGCCCGCCGGGCTTTTGACGCGATAAAGCCATGGCTGGATCTTGACGTCACGCCCCTCGATCGTCACCAGGGTTTTAACCGGCAGCAGTTCGAGGAGTCTTTCGGGGTTCCACTGCACCGGGTATTCGTGCTGCCAGCCGTCGGAATCGATCTGCTGGCGGAAATAGCCCTTGCGGTGCAGCAGGGTGACTGCCACCATCGGTACTTTCAGGTCCGCGGCGCTTTTAATGGTGTCTCCGGCAAGTACTCCCAGACCGCCGCTGTAAGTGGGAATTTCGGCGCTCAGACCGATCTCCATCGAAAAATAAGCAATCCGCGATTCCCAGGCGAAACTCTTCCAGGCGTTGTGTTTGTCCATGTGCTGCCTCTTTTCCCATTCCCTACTTCAACTGTTCCGAACGCTGGGGCGAATGTTTGAATCCAGCGCCTAATAATAGCAGGAATTCCAGGCGTTGACAGGGTCTTTTCCGGATGAGCGGTCCGCACCGCAGTTTACTCTTGAAAAACAACCGGAACTGTGGGAAGTTAAAAAGGTTTATGACTCCCAAAAACCTTTTCTCGGCCCGGCGGCCTGGATGACATCATGTACCTTGATCATTACGGCCTTAAAGAAAAACCTTTTTCGATCACTCCCAATCCCCGATTCATCTACCTGAGTAAAAACCACAAGGAAGTCTTCGCACACCTGCTCTATGGCGTGCGCGACCAGGCTGGGTTCATCGTGGTGACGGGGGAGGTGGGGACAGGCAAGACGACTGTTCTGCGCACCCTTCTGGGGGAGCTGCAGGAGGCGCAATACTGCCTGGCCTTTATCTTCAACCCCTGCATTTCCGCACTGGAACTCCTGCGCAACATCAACCGCGAGTTTGGTATTGAGGCCGACGGCGCGAATAACTCCGACCTGATTCGCGTACTCAATGATTTCCTTCTTCAAGTTCGCGGCGAAGGGCGAACCGTCGTACTGGTGATCGACGAGGCACAAAACCTTGAGCCGTCCGTTCTGGAGCAGATTCGCCTGCTTTCCAACCTGGAAACGGATACGGACAAACTGATCCAGATTATCCTGGTCGGGCAGCCCGAACTCAATCAGGTCCTGCAGCGCGCCGACCTGCGCCAGCTCAATCAGCGCATCACCGTGCGATATCACCTGCAGCCGATGGATTTCGGCGATACCTGCGATTACATTGCACACCGGCTGCGCATCGCCGGCGGAACGACGCAGAAGGTTTTTACCGATGGGGCCCTCAAGAAGATTTTTTCTTTTTCAAGGGGATATCCGAGACTGATCAATATCTTAGCTGATCGTGCGTTGCTGGTCGGGTTTGCCGAGGGTTGCCGCGAGGTGGATGCGCGCATGGTGCGCACTGCGATCAAGGAAACCGGCCACCAGGCCCGTTTTTCTCAACGCGCCCTGGCCTGGTGGGGTGGAGGCGGCCTTGTGGCCGCTGCCGTGGCTGCGGGAGTTTACTTCCTGACGTAACCGACAGCAGATGTTTTCTTTTTGATGACCGTGTCGAATTCCTGCATTTCTGTAAATTTGCAGAGGCGGCCGTTCGACATTTTTTCCAAGTGCATGCGGGAGACCAATCATTATGAGCTCTATTCTTAAAGCTCTGAAAAAACTTGAAGAACAGAAGTCGGAGAAAAAAGAGGGTGCCGTTAATATCGCCCGCGATATTCTGCGCACCAGTCGCAGTGCAAAAAAAGCCGAAAACTGGATTCTGCCGACGGCGGTCGTCGCTCTTCTGCTGACGGGGGCGATGGTCGCGTACTTTCTGGTCGGTGGTTTTTCTCCTGATTCGGAAACGGAGTCCGTACTGCCTGTTGCCGAGGCCGAGAAAGAGGCAACGCCTGCTGAAGCGCCAGATTCTTCTCTGGTGGCAGGTGAGAAGGGTCGGAATGCGTCGGCATCTGGCGAGGAAATGGTGGCCGAGGCAGGCGCCCCCGCAACAAGTGCTCCCGAAAAAAGTGCCCCCGAAAAAAGTGCCCCC
>JAXHUR010000013.1:8807-53330 GCA_034189505.1 Thermodesulfobacteriota bacterium
CCCGAAAAAAGTGCCCCCGAAAAAAGTGCCCCCATTGTCGTCGATCGTCCTGAAGCTGTCTTTGCCGGCAAACCCCAGCCTGAGCCTTCGTCCGCGAAGCAGCAAGCCGCAGCCCCACGGGGGGATGAGTCCATTGCGGCAACACAGAATGCCGGGGCCGGCGCGGCACGTATCGCCGCCGATGAGGAAACGATACGTCACCAGAAAGAAACCGCTGCAACCCTGAAAGAAACCGCCCAGGTTCTCAAGGCGACAGCGGAATCACTGCGCGAAAAGGCAGAGCAGGCTCGCCAGGCCGCCGTCGCTGCGCGGGCCGCCGAGCAGTCAGTGGCTTCCGGCAGGGGATCGAGAGCCGCAGCATCCGTCACAACGGTGCGTCTGTCTTCCGGAACTGATGGTTCTGAGGGCACCGAGCCCCCGACCCGGCATGTTTATCGTCCCTCGGACAGCGGGGCAGGCGGTTCCACCAAGGCTGCTCTGTCCAAAGGAGAGGCTGCGGATCAGGAGGAATCTCTGCCCCGGGTCCTGACCTCAAACATGGAGTCGGGAAAATCACGCTGGACGACAGCCACCGCAGCTGGTGCATTTCCCGAACTCAAAGTAAGCGAGATCCATTATCAGTATGAGGTCGAAAACCGTCTTGCGGTGGTCAATGACCTGCCGGTGATGGAGGGGACGGTCATCGATGGCGCCCGTGTCGACCGCATCCTCAGAGATCGTGTTCGTTTTATCTTCAACGGCCAGTATAAAGAAATCCGCGTCTCAAAATAGAATTTCACTCCGTTTGCCCCCATCCCCGCGGGCCGGTATCCAGCCAGAGGTAATCCGCGTCCCTCAACTGGGCGCTGGTCCGATCGATGCGGCCCCTGACTTCGGGGAGAATAACCTTGTAGCTCCGCTCCGCAATCTGGTCGAGCTGGTGGGCAATGCCGTGCTTCCATGAATGGCCGCTGCCCGCCAGGACCACCAGGGTGGTTTCAGGGTGGCGTTCAAGATAGTTGTCGATATTGTACGCCATGACGGCATCCCACAGCAGCTGGGCTTCGCAGAAGTAGATGAAGTTGGGTTGTCTATGACCGTGTCCGCCTAGGGCGCGGCGCATAAAATCCTCATAGGCCGGATCGACGCGGCAGCTGATCCCTTCAAGTCCCTCACGCTGTCCTTCGGTGAGGCTCTCAAAGCCGCTGCGCGCGACCTGTCTTGTGACAGATCGACTGACATTGAGGGCCACCATCGGCATCTGCCGGGAACGGGCCTCGATAAAAATGGGGCGATAAATGGGCCACATGCTCCAGTTCTGATTGTAGGTCAGAACAAATCCTTCCTCCGTCATCTCCCCGGCGACCCACTTATCCAGCGCGCCCTGATAATCCTGCTGAAACATCTCCAGTCCGACAGCAACAGATTTTCCCAACCGGTTCAATCCTCGAATGATTTCGAGCTGCATGCGGTGGTGACCTTCATGGTCGTGAAGTTCGCCGATGAAGATCACCTGTGCATCTTTGATCCCTTCAAGAAGTTGATTGAAGTCGAGTTCCTGGTTTTTTCCAATATCCAGGGTGTGGGGGTGGGCCTGAGCGTCGACAGAGAAAAAGCACACAGATGCTGCAAGGAAAAAGCTGATAAAAATTCGGAACACCATATGGTTGCCTCATGTTATCTGAAGTTGTGTATCAAGGGTGATCTGCGGATCTCCCAGATCCCTTTGTCCTGATTTTCTCCCTGCTCGAACGCCAGGAAGCTGTATTTCCCGTAATGGGGGATTTTACGCGCGGCGATGCGTGCTTCCGCCTCAGAGAAGGGCACGAAATAAGCCCAGGTTTTCTGCGGATCCTGATTGGGAGACAGAGCGGCAAACAGTGCTGCATCCGGGCCATTGTAACGCCTGCCATGCAGCATGAACCCTTTTCCGTCGATCTCGATTCCAGGGTGATCCCGCAGCGGTTCGGCACATTTGTTCGGCATCCCGAAAAAGAGCACGACACCTTCCAGGTTTTCCACGTCCTGACGGGAAATTTCGCTCTCGGTCACGACGGTCGCGTCGGGCCGGTTCATGGCCTGAAGCAGCAGGCTCGCTGCCCGTGCGGTCTCCTCGGGCAAATCGGCTGCAACCACCACCGTCAACTCATCGGCGCCCCGCACGGAATTGACGATCGGCGGGATTTCCTCCGGTGCAAGTCTTCGAAAGATATGCGCTTCAGGGTCCACGACAAGCTGCTTCGGAATCCGGTCGGTTTCAAACGTAAAACTCTGCCTACGATCCTTCAGGGTGATTTTTTTGTCGATGGAGCCGCCATCCGTTTCGAGCCGAACATCAACTTCAAGATCATAAAACGGCTTGTCCTGAGAAAGAGTCGCCTTGATCCGTGTAACAGAACCGCTGGTGACTGTTTCAACCGCCTCGAGGCGCAGAACCGGCGCCCCAGGTCGTTCAACCCACTGATCGAAGAATCCGGTCATGTCTCTCTTCCCGAAACGCCCCATTGTGCGGGCAAAATCAGACCAGGTGACCTGTTCGAACATGGAATTGTCGGCAATTGTCCGCAAGGATTTCCAGAAAGCCTCGTCTCCCACTCTTTGGCGGGCCATGTGAAACACCATGGCCGACTTGCCGTAGCCGACGGCCTGGGCGGCGCGGCTGTCGCGGCGCATGAAACGCTCCAGGGAAAAATCGTTTACCCTGGAAACCAGCGCCGCATAATCGCGCAGGACCTTGAGGCGATAATTCTTTGCATCCTCCTGCGAGCTGCGTTCCTGGTAGAGGTAGTCGGCAACGTAGGTGGTGAGCCCTTCGGACCAGTTGCCGTGACTGAAATCAACCCGAACGCCGGTTCCCCACCAGGAGTGGGCGATCTCATGGCCGAGGCTGGTTTCGACAATGAAGGGGAGGTGCACCACGCTGCTGCCGAGCAGGGTCCAGGAGGGGAATCCGTAACCGGTGGGAAAGAAATTTTCCGCTACGGCGAATTTGTCGAAGGGGTAGGGACCGAAAAGCTCCTGGTAGAGTTCAAGATATTCAGCTGCCGCGTTCAGATAGGTTTGTGCCAGGTGACGGCTCTGCGGATAAAAGAAGGTATAGACCGGAACCTCTCCGGCCCTTTTCTCATCCAGGGTGTATTCTCCCGCCGAAACGCTCACCGAGGGGATGGCATAGGAGGTTTCCCAGGTCGTGGTGGAACGTCCGTCTGTGGTCTGCTGTTCGACGAGACGACCGGAGGTCACCGCGAAGGTTCCTTCAGGGGCCGTAACGCGCACTTGAAAACGGCTGCGGCTTTCGGGCTGGTAGGGATACCATCCGGCGCCGCCGCCCAGGAATGTGCCCTCCGGGGTGATGGTTGCGGCGACGCCGTAAGTCGGGTCTTCCGTGTTCAGAGGTGCGCCTCGCGGCGGAGGATCGTCAAAACGACCGGAGTAATTAATCGAGATCTCTACCGATTCAGCGTTCCGCTGATCACCAAGATCGATGGTGAGGCCACCCTGCTGAAAAGAAAAGGGCGCCTGCCGTCCGTTGACCTGGACAATTTCGACCTCAACCTGGCGAGCGAGGAAGAATACCGCCCTTTCCCCCCCCTGCGGCAGGTATGTGATCCTGTCGACTGCCGTCAGTCGGCTTTGCTGGGGCTGCAGAGTAAGATCGAGTGAGTGTCGTTCAATGACTCCTGCGATCACAGGGTTCTGCAGACCGGTCGCAAAGACAAAGACGCACAGGGCGATAGCCATTTTAAGTGTTGTATTTTTCATGAACTAAATTATAACTCGATTGGTGAAACTTCCAGGACTCTCACAATTGCTCTACGGGCCATTTTTCAGGAAAATTTTTCCAAGTATCCCAAACACCTATAAGTTGTCAATACAGACACCCCAATCCCCTCACCCCGAACGGGCCCAGAGGAAATGAAGGAATAATAAAAACAACGGACGGCGGACAACGGACAAAAATCCTCATGCTTGAAAAAATCGTGGAGCACCGGCGCCGGGGCCTGAATGCTCTAAGCCATGCCCCAGCATAAAGTTCAGATCGAATCACTGCAAACTTGACAATCGGTCCCCTACTTATGTTTAATAGTGCGGATTTCGTATCATCAGCGCTTTTTGCGCTATTTCAAAGGATTAAAACAGGGAGGTTCTTTTGGCGAAAGAAGAGGCCATCGAAGTTGAAGGAAAAGTGATTGAACCCTTGCCTAATGCCATGTTCAAGGTTGAATTGGACAACGGACACGTTGTCCTGGCACATATTTCCGGCAAGATGAGAAAATACTATATTCGTATTCTGCCTGGCGATCGGGTGACGGTGGAGCTTTCCCCGTACGACCTGACACGGGGGCGCATTACTTATCGCGAGAAATAGAATCGAGACAGTTTCGTCAGTATACGCCTTTTGCGGTATTTTTTTATGGGCGATCGCCTTTCGCCTGCATGCATCGAACAGGGCGGGGCGGTGCAATGCCGGATGTGTCCCTGCCGGATACATCTTCCTTCTCATGACAACCAATTTCAAGAGTACCGGCCCCGGCCGGTATTGCTGTTTCTGGCTCCTGCCCATTGCACGGCGCAAGTGAGGTCTCATGCAAGAACGCTACACCCCTGAAGCAATCGAAAAAAAATGGCAGCAGAACTGGCGCGACAACAATACCTTTGCAGTCAAAGTCGACCGGGACCGGCCCAAATATTACGTACTTGAAATGTTTCCCTATCCTTCGGGACGGATTCATATGGGCCACGTTCGCAATTACTCCATCGGGGATGTTGTGGCCCGTTTCAAACGGATGCAGGGGTTCAATGTGCTGCACCCCATGGGATGGGACGCCTTCGGCATGCCGGCAGAGAACGCCGCCATTCAGCACGGCACGCACCCGGCCGAATGGACTTACGGGAATATCGATAACATGCGCTCCCAGCTCAAGAAAATGGGACTGGCCTATGACTGGAACCGGGAGTTCGCCACCTGTGATGTCGATTATTACAAGTGGGAACAGTTGATTTTTCTTGAAATGCTGGAGCGGGGGCTGGTTTACAAAAAAACCTCCTCCGTCAACTGGTGCCCCGATTGCCAGACCGTGCTGGCCAATGAGCAGGTTGACGATGGCCGCTGCTGGCGTTGTGACAGTGAAGTCGTTCAGAAGGATCTGGAACAGTGGTTCTTCAAGATTACCGAATACGCCCAGGAGCTTCTTGACTGTACCGAAAACATGCCGGGTTGGCCGGAGCGCGTTCTGACCATGCAGCGCAACTGGATCGGCCGCAGTACCGGTTGCGCCATTGAATTCCCCATCGAAAACGGACAGCGCACCATCGAAGTTTTCACAACCCGCCCCGACACCCTCTACGGGGCCACCTTCATGAGCCTTGCACCCGAGAACCCCCTGGCTCTTGAATTGGCAACCGATGAACGGCGTGCAGAAGTCGAGGCCTTTATTCAGAAGGTGCGTCGCCAGGACAGGAATCAGCGCACCGCCGACGATTACGAGAAAGAAGGTGTTTTCACCGGAGGGTATTGCACCAATCCTCTGACCGGGCGGCGCATGCCTGTTTTCGTGGCCAATTTTGTCCTGATGGATTACGGCACCGGCGCGGTTATGGCGGTTCCGACCCATGATCAGCGTGACTTCGAGTTCGCCCGCAAATACGACCTGCCGATGGTGGTGGTGATCCAGCCCGAGGGGCCGGAGTTGATCCCTGAAAATATGACCGAGGCCTGGACCGGCGAAGGCAAACTTGTCAACTCAGATCAATTCAACGGGATCGACAACGAGAGAGCCAAGGAGAAGATCGCTGATTTTCTTGAACAGCAGAATATCGGCCGCAAGACGGTCAACTACCGCCTTCGTGACTGGGGCGTTTCCCGCCAGCGCTATTGGGGAACTCCGATCCCGGTCATTTACTGTGAAAAATGCGGGACCGTGCCGGTTCCCCGTGAACAGCTGCCGGTGGTTCTGCCGACCGATGTCAAACTCAGCGGGGAGGGAGGAAGCCCTCTGGCGCGCCATGAGGCCTTCTACCGTACCGAATGTCCCAAGTGCGGCGCCGCGGCGCGGCGCGAGACGGATACCTTCGACACCTTCGTTGAAAGTTCCTGGTATTTTCTGCGCTACGCCTGTGCAGGCTATGCCGAGGCTCCTGTCGAGCAGGATTCAGTCGAATACTGGCTGCCGGTGGATCAGTACATCGGCGGCATCGAGCATGCGGTCATGCATCTGCTCTATGCGCGCTTTTTCACCAAAGTGCTGCGCGACCTCGGATTTATCAGTCTCGATGAGCCATTCGAAAACCTGCTGACCCAGGGTATGGTCTGCATGGGGACGCTCTCCTGCCCGGAGCACGGTTGGCTTTATCCCGAAGAAGTGCAGGACGGAAAATGC
The DNA here is from genome assembly GCA_034189505.1 of Thermodesulfobacteriota bacterium. Classification (GTDB taxonomy): domain Bacteria; phylum Desulfobacterota; class Desulfuromonadia; order Desulfuromonadales; family Geoalkalibacteraceae; genus Geoalkalibacter_A. Next base: position 15,167 of record JAXHUR010000013.1, read on the forward strand.
CGTAAATGCGGCTTTGTGGTAAACACCGGCCGTATTGAGAAAATGAGCAAATCGAAGAAAAACGTTATCGATCCCGACGCCCTCATTTCGACCTTCGGGGCCGATACCGCGCGTTTGTTCATCCTTTTTGCCGCGCCGCCGGAGAAAGACCTGGAATGGAGCGACCAGGCCGTCGAAGGATGCTCCCGTTTTCTCAATCGCGTCTGGCGCGCGGTGTACGAAAACCTTGACCTGGTGCGCAAGGCCGCCGCAACCGAACCGGTTGAAGGGGCGGCTCGCGATCTGCGCCGCGTGACTCATCGCACCATCAAGAAAGTCACCGAGGACATTGACGGGCGTTTTCACTTCAACACCGCCGTCGCGGCGGTGATGGAGCTGGTCAACGCGGTCTATGGTTTTGACGAGAAACAGAAGTATCCCTGGGTCCTGCGTGAAGCATTGGAAACCATCGTGCGATTGCTGGCACCGTTTGTCCCGCATATCAGCGAGGAACTCTGGGCCTGTCTCGGCAATGAGGCTACCGTTGAGCAGCAGGGATGGCCGGCATGGGACCCGGAGGCGCTGGTTCAGGACGAAATCACCATCGTTGTTCAGGTCAACGGCAAGGTCCGGGGCAAGGTCAATGTTGCGGCGGATGCAAATGAGGCGCAGGTGCGGGAAACGGCCCTCTCAAGTCCCAATGTGAGCCGTTTTCTTGAAGGAGTGACGGTGCGAAAAGTGATTGTGATTCCTGGCCGGCTTGTCAACGTGGTGGCCAATTGAGATGAAGCGTCTGTATCTTTTGACCGTGCTGGTCCTGCTGCTTGCCGCCTGTGGCTATCACCCTGTGGGGCAAGGTCGTTTCCCTGACGGGGTGCGCACCATCCAGGTGTCGCTTTTCGAAAATCGCACCTACGAGCCTCTGCTTGAAGATATTGTCACCAATCAGGTAATCGAGGAGTTCTCCCGGCGCCGCCCCTTGCGTGTCGTATCCCGGGAAAATAAAGCTGATGCGCGGCTGGAAGGCGCGGTAACGGGATTTCAGGTCAGTGCCATTTCCTATGATCAGGATGACCGCATTGGGCAGTTTCGTGCAACCGTAGCGATTGAAGCGGCCCTCAGGTCTTTTGACGACGGGCGCGTGCTGTGGAAGGGGAGGCTTTCCTGGTCCCAGGATTATCCGATCAATACTGACAAGAGTGTGCAGGAGGATAGTGAGGCTGCGGCGGTCAGGCTGATCGCCGAACGTCTGGCCCAGAACCTCTATTACCGGATGCAGCAGAATTTCTAAACGACAGCAGAGGGAAGGCGCATGACCCCTGCGGAATTGAACAAGGCGGTGGAGTCCGGTCGGATTCCACCGCTCATTTTTCTCTACGGTGACGAACCTTTTCTGGTCGATCAGGCCTGGCAGCGTATTGTTGCCCGGGCTGTTGTGCCCGAGGCGCGTGATTTCAATCTTCAGGTTTTCAATGGCCGCGATTTAAAGCCCGAAGAGGTTCTTGACAGCTGCCGGACTTTTCCCGTTTTTGCGCCGCAGCGGGTTGTATCGGTTAAAGATGCCGGGCAGCTCGATGCGGACTCTCTCTCCCGTTTCATCCCTTACCTGCGCGATCCCCTGCCGGAAACCATCCTGCTCTTTCAGGGCGAAAAGATCGACGGGCGCCTGGCTTTCTTTAAAGAATTCAAAAAGAGGGGGGCGCTTGTCGAATTTAAGAAGCTGCGTGGCGAACAGGTCGCCAATTTCGTCAAAAATCACGCAAGGTCCGTCGATAAGAATTTTACCGAGGAAGCCCTGGCTCTTTTCTGCCGGCGTGTAGATGGCTCTCTTGGTGAGATTCAGGCGGAATTGAACAAATTATGCACTTATGCCGGGGACAAAACCCTGATTGACGTTGACGATGTCGAAAAGGTTGTCACTGACACGCGCAACGAGAATATCTTCGACCTGGTGAACGCCATCGGCAGGCGGCGCCCATCCGAAGCTCTGGGGATTCTCGACCGAATGATCCAGGATGGAGAACCGCCGCTGAGAATTCTTGCGATGATTGTCCGGCATTTCCGCATGATCTGGCAGGCGGCCGAAATGGATCGCCTCGGCATGTCGCGGCGGGAAATGGCTTCCAGGCTGAAAATCAATCCATATTTCGTGGAAGGATTGATCGGACAGGGCAGGCGTTTCAGCCGTTCCGAATATCGTCAGGCCTTTGTGCGCTTCCAGGAGACTGATCTGGCCTTGAAATCCAGCGGCGCGCATCCATTTGCGATTATGGAACAGCTGCTGATGAGTCTCGCAGTCAGATCCGGAGAGGATAGAGAATAAAAAAGCCCTCCCGCAGGGGAGGGCATGGAATTAAGCAAGAGCGAAGTAGGTTCAGCCGAGTTCGTTCACGAGTTTGGTCAGCCGGGAAATTTTGCGGCTGGCCGTCGCTTTGTGAATGACCCCTTTGCTGGCGGCTTTATTGATAAGAGGCACGGCCCGGTCGAGCGCTTTCTTTGCGGTCTCGCCGTCTTTTTTGCCGGCGGCTTCGCGCACCTGCTTGACCAGATTGCGCATGGTCGAGCGAATGTGGCGGTTGCGGGCAGTGCGTTTTTCCGTTTGACGAATTCTCTTCAGAGCAGATTTGTGATTGGCCAAAGTTTTTATCCTCCGTGTTGCAGTAAAATTGTTCTTGAGTTGATGAAGCGATCTTTTAACATCAAACATTCCAGCGCGTCAAGTTAGAAAAAATTTAAATCAATTTATAACTAACTGAAAGTGCACAATGAATCCCTCGGATGTTCTGGGATTAAAAATAAATAACTCTGGATTCTGTCCCATGTCGGAGAAAAAAACCATCAGTCGTGCCACCGGAGTTCTGGGGGGAGCCACCTTGCTCAGCCGCATTACCGGGCTGATGCGTGATATGGTCGTCGGTCGTATCTTCGGGGCGGGTTTTGCCACGGACGCTTTTTTTATGGCATTCACTCTGCCCAATCTGCTGCGTCGTTTCTTTGCCGAGGGTTCGATGACCGCGGCCTTTGTGCCCACTTTCTCAGCCGTTCTGCACAAGCAGGGAGCGGAGGAAGCCCGGCGCGTCGCACGCATCTGCTTCACGGCGCTGGGGACGGTTCTGCTGCTGGTGAGCCTGCTTGGGGTCCTCGCTTCCCCCTGGGTCGTGAGTCTTATCGGCCCTGGTTTCGGCGATACCGCAGGCAAGCTTCTTCTGACCGATTTGCTGAATCGGATTATGTTCCCCTATATTCTGTTTGCCGGCTTGCTGGCCCTTGCCTCGGGGATTCTCAACGTCAACGATCATTATTTCACCCCAGCTGTTTCCCCTGTCATTTTAAATCTTGCGATGATCGCAGGAGCGGCCTGGCTGTCTCCCCTGTTCGATCCTCCAATTGTCGGGGTGGCCCTCGGTGTTCTGGCGGGGGGGGTGCTGCAGGTGCTGATGCAGTGGCCGGTCCTGGCCCGGAGGGGGTATGGGCTCGGCCTTGATTTCAGTTTCCGCGATCCGACCCTGCGCCGCATTGCCGTTTTGATGGTGCCGGGAATCGCAGGTGTCGCCATCTATCAGATCAATGTCGTGATCACCCGGCTGCTCGCGTCTTTTCTGCCGCAGGGCAGCGTCTCCTACCTGTATTACGGTCAGCGGCTGTTTGAGTTCCCCCAGGGGGTTTTCGTCGTTTCGCTGGCCCAGGCCGTTCTGCCCGCCATGAGCCGTCAGGCCGCCGCCGAAGATATTGAGGGCCTCAAGCAATCTCTCGACTTTGCGTTGAAGCTCATCACGGTGGTGACCCTCCCTGCGGCTCTCGGACTCATGCTGTGCGCAACGCCGATCTATAGTGTCTTTTTTATGGGCGGCGCTTTTGATTATGCTGCAGTGAAGCAGACCTCAGTCGCGCTGATTGCCTATGCCCCCGGGCTGTATTTCCTCGGAATGGCACGCGTCGTCGTGCCGACCTTCTATGCTTTGCAGGATACCCGGACACCGGTGGCAATCTCATTCTGGACTCTGCTGATCAATGCTCTGCTGGGGGTGGGGCTGATGCAGTTCTACGGGCACGTCGGCCTGGCATTGGCGTTGACTCTGGCGACCTGCTGCAATGCCTTTTTGCTGGTGTCGGCGCTGCGGCGCAAGATCGGCCCGATCGGCATCAGGTCCCTTTTTTCCTGTTTTGTCCGGGTACTTGTTCCTTTGGCGGCCATGGCTGTAGTGGTGATTTATATGCTGAAGCTGGGTCAGTGGAGTACGGCTGATGATCAGCTTCGCAACGGGCTGGTGCTGGCGCTGACTGTTTTCAGCGGCGCCCTGGTGTACGCAGTATCCGGCCTGCTGTGCAAAGTGTCCGAGATAAGCGAAGGATGGGGGTTGCTTCGCTCCCGCCTGACGAGAAAAAAAAGGAGATGATATGCCCTCCCGGACCAGCGGCGTCTATCGTCTGATGGAGGCGCCGGTTCTTTATCTGGCTGTCGCGGCCCGACCCACGGGAATAATGGGAGTTAAAATGGCTCCTGGCCCGGAAAAGCTTGTGAGGCAGCTTGATCCCCAATGGAGCCGAGTCGAAGTGGGGGTGAATCCTGTTCTGGACAGGGCGGTTTCGCAGCTCGAAGAATACTTCGAGGGCAAGCGGCGTGTGTTTGATCTCCCACTTGACCTCGCCGCTTTGACTCCCTTCCGGCGCAGTGTGCTGGAGGTGCTGTCCGAAACCGTGCCTTACGGGGCCACCTGCACTTATGCCGAACTGGCCCGGTGGTGCGGCAGTCCCCGCGCCGCGCGAGGAGTCGGGAGAGCACTGGCTCTCAATCCGCTTCCCGTTCTCATTCCCTGTCACCGGGTGGTCGGTGCGCACAACCGGCTCGTGGGTTATTCAGGGGGCCGGGGAATTGCAACCAAGCAATGGCTTCTCGACCTTGAGCGGCGTTGTCTTGTCAGAAGCGGCGGATGTGGATGCGCCCTTCATCGACCTGACGCTTGAGATAGTCACTGATGGTTTTTTTGAGCAGTCCGCGCGTTGCGGGAACCAGCAGTGAAAAGCCCACAATGTCGGTGCAGAAGCCGGGTGTAAGCAGCAGCAGACCTCCCGCCAGAACCATGGCTGCGTCCATGAGCGGGTCTGCCGGCAATTGACCCTGGTTAAGTTCCTGTTGCATGCGGCGCACGACCTCAAACCCCTGGGTGCGGGCGAGGTAGGCCCCCGCCACGCCGGTCAGAATAATCAGGCCGACCGTCGGCAGGGCCCCCAGCAGTGCGCCCACCTGGAGAATAACGTAAATTTCCAGTACGGGAATCAAGGTAAAGAGCAGCAGCAGTTTTATAAACATGCGATGAATTTCCCTTGGTGCAGGCGGCGGATTACGGATGGTTCTGCGCGTACAGTATCCAGAAACCCGATCTGCGCTGTTAACTGGTTGAAATATCAGGAGAAGATGGAGCTGTGTATTTTTTGATCAGTATGGCGTCATGTCCCCTCCACTCGCCTTTCGCTGGGTGTTTCCACACGGCTTTCAACAGCCTTTCCACAGTCGGCGTGGAAAATGCGGCTAACCGCTTCTTCCCTCAGGGGTTTTGACGCATTGCTGTGATTCGTTCAGATATTGTCGCAAGACCTGCTCACTGTCAATGCCCTCCTGATGGGCCAGATCGACAAGGCTGCACAGCGCTGCTGCAATCCGTTGCGATCGGTGCTGCACTGAAGCGCTATCCTGCAGAACAAGTTTTTTGAGGGAACGGGCCATCTCGGAATCGGTTTCAACTCGTTTCTTTGAGATCAGCTTCTGGGCCCGCATCAATCCGGGGAGGCTGGGCGGGATCTCTGCGGGACCCCGGCGCACCGAGTTTGCGCCCTCACGTTTTTCCTTTTTCTTGATGGCCTCCCATTGGGATTTAAGGTCCTCTACCGACTCGTAGGAGGCTCCTTCAAAGACGTGGGGATGGCGACGGATCAGTTTTGAAGTGATGGCGTTGGTTACGTCGTCAATGGTAAACTTGTCCTGTTCGCTGAAGATTTCAGCAATAAAAACGATCTGCAGCAGAAGATCTCCAAGCTCTTCGCAGATCTCGTCCGGATGTCCCCGGTCGATCGCCTCGAGAACCTCATGTGCTTCTTCGAGGAGATAAGGCTGCAGGGACTGCGGTGTCTGCTCCCTGTCCCAGGGGCATCCATCCGGTGCCCGCAGGCGCTTCATAAGTTCTACAAGGTCGGCAAGCCGGTCAGGCGATGCGGTTTTCATGATTCATAGGCTCCTTCCAGCAGGATTTGATGTCTGTTTCTAGAACATTCGGCGAACGCAATGCAAGTTAATCTCCAGTGTTTTCTCTGCATTGACTCGAATTATCCCTTGCAAAACGACTTCATAATGGGCTAATACAAGACGTCCCTGTTACCCGAGGGGGGTATGAGGCATTTATCCTTGACAAAAGGAGGGGTGTCTTTATACTAACCGTTTTCAAGTTTATGGATGGGGGAGTATTGCGCCTTCAGGTAGAAAAGTTAAAAGACGATGAACTTGTCCTCGACGTCGCGGAAAAGGCTGAAGAATTTCCTGCCCTGGCTGAGCTTCAGGATCAGGGCCAGTGCCGGTTTGCCCGCGATCTAAGGGGCCGCCTGCGGGCCTTCAGGGCGGGTGAGTATGTCGAGGTGCAGGGGGGCATCGCCACCAGCGCCATTTTCGTCTGCAGCCGGTGTCTGGAGGATGTTGAGGTCCCCCTGGAAATCGAGGTTGACTTGACCTTCGCTCCTCACAGCGAAGACGAGGGGCTGGAAGAGGACGAGGAAGAGGTCGAGCTTGAGGCCCAGGATCTCGGCCTGATCCCCTACCACGGCGATGAAATAGACCTGCACCAGGCATTGCAGGAGCAGGTGGTCATGGCGTTGCCGCTGCGGCCTCTGTGCAGTGAGGGCTGCAAAGGACTGTGCCCGCGTTGCGGCGCCAATCGCAATGTCGAGGACTGTGACTGCCCCGCCCCGATCATGAATAACAAGTTTGCGGCATTGAAAGATTTTAAAGTCGATCGCTAGGAGGCTGTCGGACTTTGGGGATCGTCACGAGAAATTGGCAAATCGAGGACAGATTTTCGGAAATTTGAGAGCGAATAGTAGACCTATTTGTCGAAAATTTGCGGAAATATGGTCCGATTTGCCGGCTACGCAGTAGATTCTTCCAAAGTCCGACAGCCTCCTGGTGCAAATTGCGGAGGTGAGTCTCGCTCACGCCGCTTTTTCATCATGAGCCACACCCAAGTAAAAAATATCAGGAGATGATTAGCCATGGCTGTACCCAAGAAAAAAACCTCTAAATCCAAAAGAGATATGCGCCGTTCCCATGATGCTCTGAGTGCCCCGGGAGTCAGTATCTGCCCCCAGTGCAGGGAACCCAAACAGCCCCATCGGGTGTGCGGCACTTGCGGCACCTACAAAGGGCGGGAGATCGTCCCCACGGAAGAAATCTAAGGGGGCGGATGGTTGAAAAAACACAGTATCGTCGCCATTGATGCCATGGGGGGAGATTCCGCCCCCGCAGTTGAGGTGGAAGGTGCGGTCGCTGCCGCCCGGCAGTGGGGAATCGGCGTGATTCTGGTGGGTGATTCCGAGAGAATCGCCGCCGAGTTGAAAAAGCGCGATACCTCAGGGCTTGATCTGAAAGTTGTGCACGCCAGCGAGGTTGTCGGCATGCACGACAGCGCCTCTGATGCGGTGCGCAAAAAAAAGGATTCCTCCATTCGGGTTGCCTTTCGCCTTGTCAAGGAGGGCGAAGCGCAGGCCGTGGTCAGCGCCGGCAACTCCGGTGCAACGATGGCGGCCGGCATGTTTGTCCTCAAGCGGGTCAAAGGGATCGACCGACCTGCCATTGCCACCATCATGCCGAACCTCAAGGGGCAGACCCTGATTCTCGATGTGGGCGGCAACGTGGATTGCAAGCCCGCACATCTTGCTCAGTTTGCTGCGATGGGCGATGTCTATGCGCGGCATGTCATGGGTAAGGTTGATCCCCGCGTGGGGCTCCTTTCCAACGGCGAAGAAGAGAAGAAGGGCACCGAACTGACCCGCAGAACCCACTTGCTGCTTAAGAATTCAAGTTTCAATTACGGGGGCTACATCGAAGGGCGGGACATCTTCAATGGTTCGGTCGATGTGGTTGTGTGCGACGGGTTCGTCGGAAATGTCGTACTGAAAGTTTCCGAAGGGATCGCTGATGCCATGACCAAAATGCTGCGGGCCGAATTCGGCGAGCGTCTGCTGGCTCGCATCGGCTACCTTCTGGCACGTCCGGCCTTCAAGGCGTTCAAGAAAAAGGTCGATTATGCCGAAGTTGGCGGCGCCCCTCTTCTCGGGATCGAGGGTGTCGGGATGATCTGCCACGGCGGGTCGACTTCCATCGCTATCAAGAACGCTATTCGCATGGCTCATGACTTCGCCGCTCAGGATCTGAATCGAAAACTGACTCAGCATCTTGAGAAAATCGGTGATGAGCCGGAGGAGCAACAGGCCCGGGATGTCTGCGAAGAGCCAACCTCCCGTACTGTCGAAGCTTGAGTGCAAAATCACTAACAGTCCTTTTCATTTGTCAATGCGGCACCAAACCCCATTCAGAGTGAAAAGAGTTCTGTCCAATCAGTTATCACATGGGAGTTCCAGGTGAAAAAAGCGCGGATAGTCGGTACCGGATCTTACGCCCCTGATTCGATCCTGACCAATCAGGATCTGGAAAAGAGGATTGACACCAGCGACGAGTGGATTATCAGCCGCACCGGAATCAGAGAGCGTCGCATCGCTGCCCCTGAACAATGCACTTCGGACCTGGCCTCCGAGGCAGCCCGCAGAGCTCTTGATATGGCCGGCGTCAAAGCTGAAGAGATTGACTCTATCGTGATGGGGACCATTACGGGCGATTATCCATGGCCTGCAACGGCCTGCCTGGTGCAGAAGAAAATCGGCGCGACCAACGCCTTTGCCTATGATGTTTCCGCGGCCTGCAGCGGATTTGTTTTCGCTCTGGATGCCGCCGCTAAACAGATCGCAACCGGATCCGCCAGGAAGGTGCTTGTGATCGGCGCTGAAATTCTCAGTCGCATCATCGATTGGGAAGATCGCAATACCTGTGTTCTTTTTGGCGACGGTGCCGGCGCGGTTGTCCTTGAGGCGACCGAAGGCGATCACGGAGTTCTTTCGACGCATCTGCATTCCGATGGCAATTATTGGGAGCTGCTCTACCAGGCCGGGTTCGGTTCCATGCACAGTGCATCTATGGCCGGAATTGACGAACGATTGCCTTTTCTGAAAATGCAGGGCAGCGATGTCTTCAAGGTTTCGGTGCGCATGCTGACCGAAGTCGCTCATGAAGCCCTTGAATACAACGGCATGACGTGCTCTGACGTCAACCTCTTCATCCCCCACCAGGCCAACCGGCGAATCCTTGAAGCCGTTGCCAAACGCCTTAAATTCACCGAAGAACAGGTTTACATCAATGTCGATTTTTTCGGCAACACCTCAGGCGCCTCCATTCCTCTTGCACTCGACGAGGCCAATCGCGCCGGACGCATTCAGAGCGGAGACATTCTCCTGTTCGATGCTTTTGGCGGCGGGTTTACCTGGGGCGCGGCCGTGATTCGCTGGTAGCTTTTCATTTAACAGCTCTTGACCGGAGATTTGTTCAATGCTCGCTTTTGTTTTTCCCGGACAGGGTTCGCAGTTTGCCGGTATGGGCAATGACCTTGCTCGTAATTTTACCGTTGCGCGACAGGTTTTCGAAGAAGCCGATGAAGCCTTGGGTTTTTCTCTCTCACGGTTGTGTTTTGAAGGACCCGAAGATGATTTGAAGTTGACTCAAAACACGCAACCCGCCATTCTTACTGTCAGCGTTGCCGCGCTGCGGGTGTTGCAGCAGGAAAGCGACTTTGTTCCGGAATTCGTTGCGGGCCATTCCCTTGGTGAGTATTCTGCCCTGGTTTGTGCCGGCAGCCTGCAGTTCGCCGATGCCCTTCGCACGGTGCGCAGCCGCGGTGAATTCATGCAGCAGGCTGTTCCTGTCGGCACCGGCGGCATGGCCGCAATTATTGGCCTTGACCCAACCGAGGTCGAAAAGGTATGCGTTGAAGCAGCCCAGCGCGAGGTTGTGTCTCCCGCAAACTTCAATGGGCCGGGGCAGGTAGTCATCGCCGGCCATGTCTCCGCGGTGGAAAGAGCATGCACCCTGGCCAGACAAAAGGGAGCCAAAAGGGCTTTGCCGCTTCCCGTCAGCGCGCCTTTCCATTGCCCGCTTATGGTGCCCGCGGGCGAAAAACTTGCGCAGGTCCTTGAGAAAATCAGCATTTCCTCATCTCAGGTGCCCGTTGTGACCAACGTCGAGGCGCAGCCCAACACCGACTCGGTCCGGGCCGGAGATCTTCTGGTACAGCAGGTCAGCGCGCCCGTTCGTTGGCAGGAGTCGGTGCAGTATATGGCAGATCAGGGAGTTGATCGCTTTATTGAAATCGGTCCAGGAAGGGTGCTTTCCGGGCTGATCAAGCGCATCGCCAGGGAAAGTGAACTCGGCAATGTTGAAGATTGTGCCAGCCTGCAGAAACTGATCTGATAATTCCATATAGGGAGCTATGCGTGTTTAAGGATAAGGTGGTTGTCATTACAGGAGCTTCTCGCGGGATCGGCCGAGAAATCGCACTCAAATTTGCCGGTCAGGGAGCCTGCGTGGTGCTTTCGGCGCGCGGTGAACAATCCGTCGCGGAGTTCGCCGAAGATATCAGAAGCGGTGGAGGACAGGCATTGGCCGTCAAGGGCGATGTCGCAAACGGTGACGATGTCGACCATCTTTTTGCACTGGCAGTCGAGAGCTATGGACGGGTTGATATTCTCGTCAACAATGCCGGCATTACCCGCGACGGGCTTCTGATGCGCATGAAGGACGAGGACTGGGACGCCGTGCTCGATACCAACCTCAAAGGCGCTTTTCTCTGCACCCGGGCAGCCGTGAAGTTGATGAGCAAGCAGAAATACGGGCGCATTGTTAATATCTCCTCTGTCGTGGGGGAAATGGGCAATGCCGGCCAGGCCAACTACAGCGCCAGCAAAGCCGGCCTGCTCGGGCTGACCAAGTCGGTCGCCCGTGAGTTGGCCCGCCGCAACGTGACGGTCAACGCCATTACGCCCGGGTTCATCGAAACGGATATGACAGAGGCGCTGCCGCAGAAAACCCGTGAAAGCCTGCAGGCGCAGATTCCCATGGGTACTTTTGGCAAACCTTCCGATATTGCACAGGCGGTCCTCTTTTTCAGTTCTGATGCTGCAGCATATATCACCGGGCAGGTGCTCGGCGTCAATGGCGGCATGTACATGTAACAGCAACCCGAAAAGCGGTCAGAGTGATCGCCTGAACTTACTTTAAATAGACCAAGGAGGTGAAGCAGATGGCTTCTATCGACGAACGAGTTAAGCAGATTGTGGCGGAACAGCTGGGTGTTGAAGAGGATCAGGTCACTACGGAGGCTTCTTTCATGGAAGATCTTGGCGCCGATTCCCTTGACACGGTTGAATTGGTCATGGCGCTGGAGGAAGAATTCGATATCGAAATTTCCGACGAGGACGCCGAAAAAATCCAGACTGTTCAGGACGCCGTCGATTATATCAACGAGCATTCCTGAGAGTTCAGGTAAGGGGAGGGGGGGGGCAGAGCTGCTCCCTCTTCCGCTTTTTCGAACGCATCGGCAAGTATCTCTCTTGTTGCGCAATAAGCAATAAAGTCTTTCAACCGGAGGACTCCCACAACCATGCGTAGAGTCGTTGTTACCGGGATCGGTATGGTTACACCCCTGGGCACGGGTAAGGACAAGAATTTTGAAGCACTGTCCGAAGGACGTTCGGGCATCGATATGATCACACGTTTCGATGCCTCCGATCTGCCTTCGCAAATTGCTGGTGAAGTCCGTGATTTCAATGCAGAGAATTACATTGAGAAAAAAGAGATCAAGAAAATGGATCTCTTTATCCAGTATGCATTGGGTGCGGCGGACATGGCCCTGAAAGATTCAGGGTTTGAGATCAACGAACAGAATGCCGAGAAGGTCGGTGTTCTCGTGGGGTCCGGCCTGGGCGGTCTGCCGACCATTGAGAAATACCACGAAGCCATGCTCAAAGGCGGCTATCGGAAGATTTCACCGTTTTTCATCCCCATGCTGATCATCAATCTCGCGCCGGGCCACATTTCCATCCGTTACGGCGCCAAGGGGCCCAATGTCTCTTCTGTCTCAGCCTGCGCGACCGGTACTCATTCCATCGGCGATGCCTATCACATGATCGCCCGCGGCGATGCCGATGCCATGTTCGCCGGTGGAACCGAGTCCACCATTACGCCCTTGGGAGTTGCCGGCTTCAACGCCATGAAAGCTCTTTCAACCCGTAATGATGATCCGGCCGCTGCGAGCCGTCCCTTTGATAAGGGACGCGACGGTTTTGTCATGGCGGAAGGAGCCGGGATTCTTTTTCTTGAAGAGTACGAAAGTGCGCGTCGCCGCGGTGCTAAAATCTATGGCGAAGTTGCCGGCTATGGCCTGACCGGCGATGCTCACCATCTGACCGCCCCCGCCCCCGGTGGCGAAGGTGCTGCGCGCTGCATGAAGATGGCGTTGAATAACGCCGGTGTATCCACGGAACAGGTTGACTATATCAACGCCCATGGCACTTCAACTCCCTTTAATGACCTGTACGAGACGATGGCGATCAAGTCGGTATTTGGGGATCATGCGCAAAAGCTCATGGTCAGTTCCACCAAGAGTATGACAGGTCATGCACTTGGAGCCGCTGGAGGTCTTGAAGCGGCTTATTGTCTTCTTGCCATGGAAAAAGGACTTGTTCCGCCGACCATCAATTACCAGGAGCCTGACCCTGAGTGCGACCTCGACTATGTCCCCAATGAAGCGCGGCAGGCGAAGGTTGATTTCGCCTTGAGCAATTCTTTTGGTTTCGGCGGGACCAATGCCAGCCTGCTGTTTCGCAAAGTCTGAGGTCGATGGGAGAAAAATCAATGATTGCAATCGGAAGTGACCATGGCGGCCTCGCTCTCAAAGAAGCCGTCATCGATCTGCTGCGCCGCCGCGGTCATGAAGTGATCGATGTCGGGACCAACAGCCTTGACTCGGTCGATTATCCCGATTTCGGTGAAAAAGTGGCCCGCATGGTTTCCAGCGGCGAGGCCGACAACGGAATTCTTATCTGCGGCACAGGAATCGGCATGTCCATTGTCGCTAATAAATTTCCCCGTGTTCGTGCGGCCCTGGTCACCGATGAATTCATGGCGCAAATGGCCCGGGAACACAACAACGCCAATATTCTCGTTCTTGGAGGTCGTGTGATCGAGCCTGACCTGGCCTGTCGCATGACGACCGCCTGGCTTGATGCCTCGTACGAGGGCGGTCGACACCAGAATCGTCTCGATAAGATCTCGCGAATCGAACGCGAGATCGCCGCGCCCGACCCTGTCGGCACAAACTGAAACAAGGATTCTTCGGGCGGGCACTTTGCCTGCCCGTTGTTTTTTTCTCAGACTATCTCTAGCGGAGCACATTCATGTCTCACAATCTCAGCCAGTTTGATCCTGAGATCGCACAGTCGATTCAGGCCGAAACCAGACGCCAGGAGTTCAGTCTGGAATTGATCGCCTCCGAGAACTTTGTCAGCGAACCGGTTCTTGAAGCTCAAGGATCGGTCCTGACCAATAAATATGCCGAAGGCTATCCCGGTAAACGTTATTATGGTGGCTGCGAATTCGTTGACCAGGCTGAACAGCTGGCGATCGATCGTGCCTGTGCACTGTTCGGGGCTGAACACGCCAATGTTCAGCCGCACTCCGGTTCCCAGGCCAATATGGCCGTCTATTTTGAGGTCTGTCAGCCCGGGGATACAGTTCTCGGGATGAACCTCGCTCACGGCGGACACCTGACTCACGGTTCACCGGTCAATTTTTCGGGAAAATTGTTCAACATCGTCCCTTACGGAGTGCGTCAGGATACGGCCACCATCGATTATGACGAAGTGGCCTCGCTGGCGCGCGAGCATCGCCCCAGGCTGATCGTCGTCGGTGCCAGTGCCTACCCACGCACCATCGATTTCGAAGCCTTCCGCGCCATTGCCGATGAAGTTGGCGCGATGGTGATGGTGGACATGGCTCATATCGCCGGCCTGGTCGCTGCCGGAGAACACCCCAACCCCGTTCCCCACGCCGAATTCGTGACCAGTACCACTCACAAGACGCTGCGCGGACCGCGCGGCGGTATGATCCTGTGTCGGGAAGAATTCGCGAAGAAACTCAACAGCAATATTTTCCCCGGCATTCAGGGCGGCCCACTGATGCACGCCATTGCCGCCAAGGCTGTGGCTTTCAAGGAAGCCGGGACGGATGAGTTTAAAGCCTACGCGGGGCAGGTCGTCAAAAACGCCAAGGCTCTCGCGGGGGCTTTGTCGGAGCGCAACTTCAACCTTGTCTCCGGCGGCACCGACAATCATCTGATGCTGCTTGATTTTACCGGCACGGAATTGACAGGCAAGGTGGCGGAAGCCACCCTGGAGCAGGCCGGAATCACCGTGAACAAAAATGCGGTGCCTTTCGACACCCGTTCTCCCTTTGTGACCAGCGGCGTGCGGATCGGGACCCCCGCGACCACGACCCGCGGTTTCAAAGAATCGGAAATGATCCAGATTGCCGATTGGATCCGAAGGGCTCTGGACAACATCGACAATGAACAGCAGTTGAAATCCATCCGTAACGAAGTCGAGGACCTTTGCCGTCAATTTCCTCTCTACGCGCATCGCCTCGGCTGAAAAGAATGATCGATGGAAAGACCTTCCTGGACTCAGTACTTCATGGATATCACCCGCCTGGTGGCGAAGCGCTCGACCTGCCTTCGCCGCCAGGTCGGCGCACTCATCGTCAAGGATAAAAATATTCTTGCGACGGGTTACAACGGCACCCCCTCCGGAATCACCCATTGTTCCCAGACCGGGTGTCTGCGGCAGAAAATGCAGGTTCCGTCCGGGGAGCGTCATGAGCTGTGCCGGGGCCTGCATGCCGAGCAGAATGCCATCATCCAGGCGGCCAAGCATGGCGTCAACATTGCCGGCGGGACCCTTTTCTGCACCAACACTCCCTGTATTATCTGCAGTAAAATGATTATCAATGCCGGTCTGTCCCGCGTTGTTTTTGACGATGGTTATCCGGACCTGCTTTCTCTTGAGATGCTGGCCGAAGCGGGGATCAAGACCCTGCGTTTTGCCGATTTTCAGGACGATGATGGAGTGTTCGGTCCGTGAAGTGCCCTTATTGTGGATTCAATGATACCCGGGTGATCGATTCCCGCCTGGGGAAGGAAGGCAACAACATCCGTCGCCGCCGCGAATGCGTTCAGTGCGAGCGTCGTTTTACGACCTACGAGCGTGTCGAAGAGGTTCTGCCTCTCGTCATCAAAAAAGATGGTCGTCGCGAGCCCTTCGATCGTGCCAAGATCATCGCCGGAATTCAGAGAGCCTGTGAAAAGCGTCCTGTTTCGATCGATACCATCGAAAAGTTCGTCGATCTCCTTGAGCTTGAGCTTCAGGAATCGGGTGAAAGGGAATTTCCTTCTGCGCGCATCGGCGAAATGGTGATGAATGCCCTGCATCGGATCGATGAAGTGGCCTATGTGCGCTTCGCCTCGGTTTATCGGCAATTCAAGGACATCAACGAATTCATGTCTGAACTCAAGGATCTTCTGGCTCACGGCGGTCGGATTCCCGACTGATGCTTTTGCATTTACTCCGGCCTTGATCTCGTGTCTGCTTTTCGCGTACCCTTCAATTCGTACATCCATGCGGGGTACCTCTCATGACCCACAATCCTGAATATTTCATGCAGCGCGCCCTGGACCTTGCGCGCAGGGGGGGAGGGCGCACCCGGCCGAACCCACCCGTGGGTGCCGTGATCGTTCGTGAGGGACACATCGTCGGTGAAGGTTTTCACCCGCGTGCCGGTGAACCCCATGCTGAAATTTTCGCTTTACGTGACGCGGGTCAGGCTGCAAAAGGGGCTGATCTCTACGTGACTCTCGAGCCCTGCTCCCACCAGGGGCGCACAGGTCCCTGTGCGGATGCCGTGATCGCTGCGGGAATCCGGCGGGTATTTATCGGGTGCCAGGATCCCAACCCCAGGGTCGCGGGCAACGGGATCAGGCGGCTTCAGGCTGCAGGACTCGATGTGGTTGCCGGTGTTCTCGAACCCGAATGCCGCTGGTTGATCGGCCCGTTTGCCTGTCATGTTAAAACCGGGCGCCCCCTGGTCATGCTTAAATCCGCCATGACGCTCGACGGCAAAACCGCCACCGCCATAGGCGACAGCCAGTGGATCAGCAATGCACAGAGCCGCGCCTTTGTACATGAGGTGCGCAATCGGGTCGATGCGGTTATGGTCGGCATCGGAACCGTTCTGCGTGACGATCCGAGCCTCAATACCCGCTTGCCGGAGGGGGGGCGCGATGCGGTGCGTGTCGTTGTCGACAGCCGGTTGCGCATTGCGGAACATGCGAAAGTGCTGACCATCGATTCATCAGCGCCCACAGTCATTGCCACCACCGAAAAAGCCTCCTACGGTAAAATCAGACGGTTGCGAGATCGCGGCGCGCGCATTCTGGTCCTGCCTTCAAATGATGAACGCGTCGATCCCGCCGCCCTTCTGGCCGCCCTTGGTGAGATGGATCTGCAAAGCGTCATGCTTGAGGGGGGGGCCGTTCTCTGCGGGGAATTCCTGCGAGCCCGCCTGATCGATCGGGTGATGATTTTCGTAGCGCCCCGACTGATCGGCGGCGACGACGGCAAGGGGATCTTCGCCGGGCCCGGCGTGGTCAGCCTGGGTGATGCGCCGACCATAGGCAACCTGCGGTGGCGTCATTTCGGCGATGATATTCTGTGTGAAGGAGAGGTCGAATATGTTCACGGGGCTGGTTGAAACGGTCGGTACCCTGCGTCAGCTCAACAGAGGCAGTGACACCTGCCGTCTGACGGTCGACAGCGATTTTCCCCTAGAGGAACTGACCCTGGGAGAGAGCATCAGCGTCAACGGTATCTGTCTGACCCTGGTGGATTTCGCCGCCGGCTTCTTCATCGCCGACCTGTCGCCGGAAACCCTGCGGCGTTCGACTTTTGAACATCTCGGGCACGGCACTCGTCTCAACCTCGAACGCGCCCTGCGCGTCGGCGACCGATTGGGCGGGCACATCGTGACCGGTCACATCGATGGCCGGGGGCGGGTGACTCGCATCGAGAGAGCCGCCAATAGCTTTTTTTTCCGCATCGATGCCGCCCCCGAACTGCTGCGCTATATTGTCCCCAAAGGGTCGGTGGCGGTTGACGGCATCAGCCTGACCGTCAACGAGGTCGATTCGACAGGCTTCTCCCTGGCCATCATTCCCCATACCCTTGAGCGTACCAACCTGCACACCCTGCGAGTCGGGGATCTGGTCAACCTGGAAACCGATATCCTGGGCAAATATGTGGCCCGGTTACTCGGCGGCCCGGTTCCGGAGTCGGGCAAAAGCCGCATCGATCTTGAATTTCTTGCCAATAATGGCTATCTGTGACATAGTTTTTCGTTCTGGAAGGAAGGCACACTCATGCCCACAGCCAAAATCGAAGAAGCACTTGAAGACATCCGCAACGGTAAGATGGTCATCCTGGTCGATGATGAGGATCGCGAGAATGAGGGCGACCTGACCATGGCCGCAGAGATGGTGACCCCCGAAGCCATCAATTTCATGGCCCGTGAAGGGCGCGGGCTGATCTGTCTTTCCATGACGGAAGATCGCGCCGATCAGCTTGAACTGCCGCTCATGGTGCAGGACAACACCTCGTCGTTCAACACGGCTTTTACCGTTTCCATCGAAGCCCGCCAGGGAGTGACCACCGGAATCTCCGCGGCGGATCGCGCCCAGACCATTCGTGTCGCCATCGATGATGCCACCAAGCCGATCGATCTCGCACGCCCCGGCCATATATTCCCTCTGCGTGCCAAAAAGGGCGGAGTCCTGGTGCGGGCCGGACAGACGGAAGGCTCCGTGGATCTCGCCCGGCTGGCGGGGTTGAAGCCGTCCGGGGTGATCTGCGAAATCATGAACGACGACGGCACCATGTCGCGCATGCCGGATCTGCGCAAATTTGCCGAAAAGCATGATCTCAAGATCGTCACCATTGCCGATCTTGTCGCCTATCGCATGTGCAAGGAGATGTTGGTGCGCCGGGCCGCCGAAACGGTGATCCCGACCCCCTTCGGCGGCGAATTCAAGGCCATTGTCTATGAAAACGACGTCGATCAGGCCCATCACATTGCGTTGTATAAAGGCGAAATTTCTCCGGAAAGTCCCGTGCTGGTTCGTGTTCACTCCGAATGCCTGACCGGCGACGTCTTTCACTCGCTGCGCTGTGATTGCGGCGATCAGCTTCACAGCGCCATGGAAAAAATCAACCAGGAAGGTTCCGGCGTTGTTCTCTATATGCGCCAGGAAGGGCGCGGCATCGGTCTGATCAACAAACTCAAGGCATACGCTCTGCAGGATCGCGGTCATGATACGGTCGAGGCCAATGAGGCTCTCGGATTCAAGGCCGATCTGCGCGATTACGGTATCGGTGCGCAGATTCTGATCGATCTCGGTGTGCGTAAGATTCGATTGATGACCAATAATCCCAAAAAGATCATCGGGCTTGAGGGCTATGGCCTCGAAATTGTCGAGCGCGTCCCCATCGAGGTGGAAGCCAACCGCTCCAACCTCAAATATCTCAAGACAAAGCGCGAAAAGATGGGGCATCTACTGGAAAATATCTAAATTTTCGGGGAACTGTTCAAGGAGAAGGTTCATGGGGAATACAATAGAAGGGCGCCTTGATGCCTCCGGTCTCAAATTCGGCCTGATCGTCAGCCGCTTCAACAGCTTTATTACCGACCGACTGGCCGAAGGAGCACAGGATGCTCTGCTGCGCCACGGCGCTGCCGCGCAGGATATCTACATTATCCGTACTCCCGGGGCATTTGAAATCCCGCTTGTCGCCAAGAAAGCGGCGGCCGGCGGCCGTTATGACGCTCTGATCTGCCTGGGCGCCGTGATTCGCGGGTCTACTCCGCACTTCGACTACGTCAGTGCCGAGGTGTCCAAAGGAGTCGCTCATGTCGGGCTTGACACAGGGCTTCCGGTTATTTTCGGGGTTTTGACGACCGACACGATCGAGCAGGCCATCGAGCGGGCCGGAACCAAGGCCGGCAACAAAGGCTTTGAAGCGGCGATGAGTGCCATTGAAATGACCGATTTGCTGAAGAAACTGTAAATCATGGTTTGTGCTGCTCACACCCAAAACACCCCGGATCGGAATCCTGGTCCGCCACGACGCACCACGGACAAGCGCGGCGCCCGGCGCATCGCGCGCGAGCTGGCCCTCAAGGTGCTCTTCGATTTTCAGCGCGAAGCTGATGTGCGCCAGGTGCTGGACCAGTTCTGGGCCAACTTTCGTTTCGCCGAGGACGAACTGGGCGAACCTCTCGAAGAGACATCGCTGCCGCTGCCGTTTGAGATTCAATCCTTTGCCGAAAGCCTGGTGACGGGGGTCTTCTCCAATCTGGATCGCATCGATGAGATTCTCAAACAATATTCCGCCAACTGGACTCTCGAGCGTATGGCTCGCGTCGACCGTGCGATCTTGCGCATCGGCATTTACGAGTTGCTGTACTGCCCGCAGGTGCCCGCCAGTGTCGTGATCAATGAAGCGATAGAGATCGCAAAGCGTTTCGGCAGCAAGGAGACCCCGGGGTTTGTCAACGGGATTCTCGACCAGGTGGCCCGCCTGCGGGAAACGTCTTCATGAAGGATTCAAAGGAGCATGTTGAAATGAAAGAGATCAACGTTGGATTGATCGGTTTCGGGACCATCGGAACCGGTGTCGTTCATATTTTTCAGCAAAACGCCGATGTTATGGAACAGCGCCTCGGCGCACGCCTGAATCTGAAGAAAATAGCCGATCTCGATGTGATCACCGACCGTGGCGTGACCCTTGATCCGTCAATTCTGACCACCGATGCCAACGAGATTCTGCATGACCCCGAGATCGATATGGTCATCGAACTTGTGGGAGGGTACGAACCCGCCCGCACTTTCGTGCTGGAAGCCATCAGCCGGGGCAAGCACATTATTACCGCCAACAAAGCCCTGCTTGCGCTGCACGGTGATGAGATCCTCGCCGCAGCCGAGGAGAAAGGCGTCAATGTGATGTTCGAGGCGGCGGTTGCCGGCGGCATCCCCGTCATCTCTCCCATCAAGGAGAATCTGTGCGCCAATCGTTTCCGCACCGTCCTCGGCATTCTCAACGGCACCTGTAACTACATCCTGACCCGCATGAGCCAGGACGGCGATGATTTTTCCGAGGTGCTCAAGGATGCTCAGGAAGCCGGCTTTGCCGAGGCCGACCCGACTTTTGACATCGAAGGAGTGGATACGGCCCACAAACTCGCCATTCTCACCTCACTCTGTTTCGGGACCAAGGTCGACTTCGACAGCATCTATACCGAGGGCATCTCCCGCCTCAGCAGCCTCGACCTCCAGTTTGCCCGCCAGTTCGGCTACGAAATCAAGCTTCTGGCCATCGGCAAGATCGGCTACGGCAAGGTCGAGGCGCGGGTACATCCCACCATGATTCCCATCAGTCACCCTCTGGCCGAGGTGCATGGTGTGTTCAATGCCGTGCGGCTGCTCGGAGATTTCGTCGGGCCGGTCATGCTGCATGGACAGGGTGCAGGCATGGAGCCTACCGCCAGTGCCGTGATGGGCGATGTCATGTCCGTCGCACGCGATATCTTCACCGGCCGCCCCCTGCGCACCCCGGCCATGGGATGCTCGCAGAGCAACTTTGAGGACCTGCCGGTGCGGCCGATGGAGGACTTGGTCAGCCAGTATTACCTGCGCTTCGGCGCCCTGGACCGCCCCGGAGTGCTGGCCCAGATTTCGGGTATCCTCGGCAATCACGATATCAGCATCTCCTCCATGATCCAGCCCGACCGTCAGATCGGCGGTACGGTGTCGATCGTGATCATGACCCATGAAGCGCCGGAAGCCAACATTCGCGCTGCTCTCGCAGAGATCGACGAGCTTGAGGTCATGCGCGAAAAGAGCCTGTTCATCCGGATCGAGAACGATCTCGGGTAACAGCTCCTGCTGTCCTGGCAGGGATTTCGGCCTCGACGGCGAAACGTTTGATCTTGCGTGTGGTTGTTTTGGGCAGCTCTTCTTCGCGCAGGGTGAATTTTCTGACCCGCTTGAAGTCCGCCAGGCGGCGGCAGGCCTTAACCACCTCTTCGCGGATGATGGCTTCGACGTCCTTTTCGTCCAGCGGGAAGCTGTCCGTTTCATGGGCATGGGCGTCGAGATTCTCCTGATCCGGAACGATGATGGCATGCACGTCTTCAGCTGAAGGAGAAATTTTGTGACCGTAGACCATCGCCTCGGCGATAAATGGGCTCTTGGTCAGTTCGTTTTCCACTTCTTCCGGATAGACGTTTTTTCCGTTCGGTGTGACGATCAGGTTTTTAACCCGTCCGCGGATCGACAGATAGCCTTCTTCATCGAGGCTCCCCAGATCACCCGTGTGATACCAGCCATCGGTCAGAACCTCCCGGGTGGCGCGGTGGTTGTTGTAGTAGCCCTGCATGACATTGGGACCTTTAACCCATATTTCTCCAACGCCATCTTTGTTCGGAGAATCGATGCGGACATCGACTCCCGGCAGGGGAAGGCCGACCGTGCCGAGTTTCTGGCGGCCCGGTCGTTCTGCTGCCACAATGGGGGAGGTTTCGGTAATGCCGTAGCCCTGATAAATATCGACCCCGAGCTGCGCCATGCCGGCGGCTGTATCCGGATCAAGAGCTGCGCCGCCACTGACGAAAATGGTGCCGTCACCCAGCAGGCGGCGAACCTTTTTCACGACAATGGAGCGGGTAGGGGAGAACCGGAACAGCATGCGGGAGACAGATTTCTCGTTGATCGCCTTGAGAATGCGGGCGTGAAGTTTTTCAAACACCGCGGGAACGCCAAGCAGAAAGGTGGGCTTGACCTCGGCCAGATTTCTGCCCAGTTCTTTAAGGCTTTCGGCAAAAGAGACCGTGCCGCCGACAGAGAGCGGCAGCAGAATGCCGCACACCAGTTCATAAACATGATTGATGGGCAGAAATGAAAGGGTGCGCATATCCTCATTGAGGGCAAAGATGCTCTTTGCCGCCTGTATGTTGGAGGTGACGTTGGCGTGGCTGAGAATCGCTCCCTTGGAGCGGCCGGTCGTGCCGGAGGTATATAGAATCATGGCGGGATCATCCGCCTTGCGCAGCGATTCGGTGCGAAAATCGTCGTGCATGAATTCGGTCAAGGCGATGGCCTTCGACGACAGATCCCGATCGGATTTACCGATGCGGGGCAAAAGGGCTTTTTTGCGCCCCCTGCGTTGCCGGCCGGTCTGCTCCGCATCGGGAAGGTCCTCTTCGATCTTGCGCAGCAGCTCCTGCAGTTTCTCAGTGTCTTTCTCGTCGATTTCGTAGCGGCGGGCCAGCTCCGAGAGGGTGCGGACCAGGGTGTCGAGGTCCTCCTGAATTTCAAGCCGGTCACTTTCGATTTTGGATTGGCGGCGGTCTGCTCGCAGGTAGATGATGTGCTCAAGGTCGGAAAGAGCCGGCAGCAGTTCTTCCAGGGGTTCGTTGAAGGCGGGCTCGGTAAACAGCACCCGGGCCTGGCAGTCTGTCAGAACATGTCTGATTTCAGTGGTTTTGAGTTCCCTGTCGATGGGGACGACAACGCCGCCGGCCTTGAGAATGCCGAGATAGGCGCTGACCCAGCAGCTTGACGGGGAAGCCAGGATTGCGGCAGAGGTTCCCGGCTCAAACCCCGTGGCCGACAGGCCGGCGCCGATACCTTCAGCCTGTTGCGCAAGCTGCTCATAGGATGTTTCAACCCAGGCCCCGTCCTGCTTTTCGCGCAGAGCGGCCTTGCTCGCAAGCCTCTTGCAGGTCTGGTCGATCAATTGGTCGATGGTTTCCAAAAGAAAGGCTCCCACTGACGGTGTTTTAAAAATGAACTATGTTAATGGTTCAGGCGATTTTCGATCAAGGAAAAAGGTGTTAAATCGTCTCATCGCTGAAAAGTGCTTGACACCGCAGAATCAGGTTTGATACAAGTTACCGGCATTGCGGCTGTAGGCACGTAGCTCAGTGGGAGAGCACTACCTTGACACGGTAGGGGTCGGCGGTTCAATCCCGCCCGTGCCTACCATTTTAACCCAATACAACCGCACACTGACGCTTGAGGCATCTTCGGATGCCTCTTTTCATTCGCGGAGAACGTCATGAGCATGGTTCAGGTCGAACTTCCGGACGGGTCCACGAAAGAAGTCCCCGAAGGCAGTTCCCCAAAAGATATCGCATCCTCCATCGGTGAGCGCCTCGCGCGCCAGTCCGTGGCCGCCCGGGTCGACGGAAAGCTGGTCGATGTCACCTACCCCCTGCATCAGAATTGCCGTCTGGAATTGATCACCCTGAACAGCCCCGAAGGGCTGGGAGTCTATCGCCACTCGGCTGCCCACCTGATGGCCCACGCGGTCAAGGAACTCTACGGTGAAGATGTGCAGGTTACCATCGGACCAGCCATAGAAAACGGCTTCTACTACGACTTTTACAGCGATACTCATAAGTTTACACCGGAAGAGTTCGACAAAATCGAAGCGAAGATGGCAGAGCTGGCGAAGATGGATCTGCCTGTCGAACGTGAAGAGATGAGCCGCCAGAGCGCGATCGAGCTTTTCCGCTCCCTGGGTGAGCAGTACAAGGTCGAGTTGATCGAGGACCTGGCTGAAGAAACGGTTTCGATTTACCGTCAGGGGACCTTTGTCGACCTCTGCCGCGGACCTCATCTGCCGTCGACCGGTTTTTTGAAGGCTTTCAAGCTGACCAGCGTTGCTGGTGCCTACTGGCGCGGCGATGAGCGCAACGCCATGCTGCAGCGTGTATATGCCACCGCTTTTCCCGACAAGAAGGAATTGCGCGCTTATCTGCACAAATTGGAAGAAGCGCGCAAGCGTGACCACCGGAAGCTCGGAAAAGAACTCGACCTGTTCTCCTTCAGCGAGGAGGCCGGCGCCGGCCTTGTGATCTGGCACCCCAAGGGAGCTCTGCTGCGGACTCTGCTTGAGGACTTCGAGAAGCGCGAACACCTCAAGCGCGGCTACGATATCGTCATGGGCCCGCAGATTCTGCGCACCGACCTTTGGAAGACCTCGGGGCACTACGATAACTATCGCGAGAACATGTACTTCACCGAGGTGGAAGGGCAGAGTTACGGCATTAAGCCGATGAACTGCCTGTCCCACATGCTGATTTACCGATCCCACATACGCTCCTATCGCGATCTGCCCCTGCGATTCTTTGAGCTCGGAACGGTTCATCGCCATGAAAAATCAGGTGTTTTGCACGGCTTGACCCGTGTCCGCGGTTTCACCCAGGACGATGCCCATATTCTCTGCACCCCTGAACAACTCGACGGCGAGATCAAAGGGGTCCTCGAGTTTGTGAG
The DNA here is from genome assembly GCA_034189505.1 of Thermodesulfobacteriota bacterium. Lineage (GTDB taxonomy): Bacteria > Desulfobacterota > Desulfuromonadia > Desulfuromonadales > Geoalkalibacteraceae > Geoalkalibacter_A. The sequence goes on from JAXHUR010000013.1 coordinate 39,736, forward strand.
CGACGTCATGGGCAAGTTCGGCTTCGAATATGAACTCGAGATTTCAACTCGCCCCGAAAAGGCCATTGGCAGCGACCAGGACTGGGATCGTGCGACGAACGCCCTGATGAGTGCCTTGAAGGACACCGGGCTGCCGTTTGAAATCAACGAGGGCGACGGGGCTTTCTACGGGCCGAAGATCGACGTCAAGCTCAAGGATGCTCTTGACAGGCGATGGCAGTGTGCTACAATCCAGTGCGATTTTACCCTGCCAGATCGCTTTGACCTGACCTATGTCGGGCGCGACGGTGAAAAACATCGCCCCGTCATGGTGCATCGGGTTATTCTCGGTTCTATCGAGCGGTTCATCGGTGTGCTCATCGAGCACTATGCCGGTAATTTCCCGCTATGGCTCTCCCCGGTTCAGGCGGTTGTCGTCAACGTGACCGATAACCAGGCCGAATATGCCGAGGAGATTTTTCGCCGTTTGAGAGCCGAGGGCGTTCGCGTCAAAAAAGATCTGCGCAACGAGAAGCTCGGTTTTAAAATCCGCGAAGCGCAGCTTGAAAAAATCCCTTACATGCTGGTCATCGGCGATAAGGAAGTTGAGCAGGGAACGGTGTCTCCGCGGCATCGCTCCGGCAAGAACCTGGATTCCATGGCGCCGGAGGATTTCGTCGCCTTTGTACGCCGTGAATGTATGGAATATCGGTAATTGTTCGGCATGCCTGAACTCTCAAGGCGCGAGCAGCGCGGCAATGCTGCTTGGAGCAAGAGGCGGGTGTGCTGAAAAGTTACCAATATCATTGAAAAGGAGGTCGCATCATAGCTAAGCAAGAAACCAACATCAACCGTGCCATTCGAGCCCGTGAAGTTCGGGTCATTGACGATGCATCCGAGCAGCTGGGTATCATGAATCTGGCCGACGCTCTGGCCGCTGCTGAACAACAGGGTCTGGACCTGGTGGAAGTCTCCCCCAATGCCAACCCGCCCGTATGTCGTATCATGGACTACGGAAAATTCAAGTATCAGCAAAGCAAAAAAGCCGCCGAGGCCAAGAAGAAGATGGCCCGCGTTGAGGTTAAAGAAGTCAAGATGCGGCCAAAGACCGAGGAACACGACTTTCAGACCAAAGTGCGCAATGCGCGCCGCTTCCTCGAAGATGGCAACAAGGTTAAATTGACCATTATGTTCCGGGGGCGGGAAGTCACCCATCCCGAATTCGGGAAGGCGCTGCTTGAACGGGCCGCCAGTGAAGTCAGCGACATCGGCCAGATTGAAGGCCGCCCCAATATGCAGGGGCGTTTCATGTCGGTCATTGTCGCGCCCATTAAAAAAACCGTCTAGGAGGCTGTCGGACGCCATCGATTCTTCCAAAGTCCGATAGCCCCTAATTAAATCTGAAGGAGCAGCACTCATGCCCAAGATGAAAACCAACCGCGGCGCCGCGAAGCGTTTCCGCAAGACCGGCACTGGAAAGATCCGTCGGGGCAAGGCGTTCAGAAGCCACATCCTGACCAAGAAAAGCACCAAGCGCAAGCGCAACCTGCGCTCGGCGACTATCATCGATAGCCGCGACGAGAAGAACGTCAGTCGTCTGATCCCTTACCTTTAAGGGAGAGGCAAAAATCGGCTTTCTTAAATCCGCGAACTGAGGGGTTATTGTCTCCCCCTTCAGATCCGGTAGCGGCTTCGGCCGCTTATTTATTTTTTCAAGGAGTTTTACAAAATGCCGAGAGTCAAAAGAGGATTCAAAGCGAGACGCAGAAGAAACAAAGTCTTGAAGCTGGCCAAAGGGTACCGGGGCGCACGCTCCAAGTTGTTCCGCAGCGCGACCGAGGCCGTCGATCGTGCCCTGAACTATGCGTATCGCGATCGCCGTGTCCGCAAGCGGGATTTCCGTGCCTTGTGGATCGCGCGCATCAACGCAGCGTCCCGTGAGAACGGCCTGTCTTACAGTCGTCTGATCCATGGCCTGAAAAAAGCCGAAGTCGGACTTGACCGCAAGATTCTCGCTCAGCTCGCGGTGGAGGATCCCAAGGGATTTTCCGGGGTGGTCGAAAAGGCTAAAGCCCAGCTTCAGTAAAAGGTATTTGGCCGTAAAAAAAGAGATGGGGGCGACCTCATCTCTTTTTTTACGTTCCGGCCTGATTCTGAGCCGGATAGGCCGGAGGTTGCTGGTCGGACGACCGGGCAGCCTTTCCGGTCAACTGCACAGTGAAGATTAATACCGCCGTCGCATGAAATGAGGATTGGTCATGAAGGATAAATTGAGGCAGATTGCGGAACAGGGACGCGCAGTATTGGCTGCTGCCGGCAGTGAAGCCGAGCTACTGCAGGCCAAGGCGCGTTTTCTGGGGAAGAAAGGTGAATTGACCTCTCTTATGAAGGGAATCGGCTCTGTGCCACCGGAAGAGCGTCCTGCCATCGGCACCCTGTTGAATACCTACAAGGACGAGCTTGAAGAACTGTTCCAGCAGCAGCTCAACCAGGTCAGGGATGCCGATATCAAAGCCCGGCTCGAGCGGGAGAAGGTCGATGTGACCCTTCCCGGGAGGCAGCGCTTTACCGGCAGCAAGCATCCCATCACCCTGGTGACCGAAGAAATCTGTTCCATTTTTGCCTCCCTTGGCTTCGGCGTTGCCGAAGGCCCCGAGGTCGAGAAGGATTTTTATAACTTCGAGGCTCTTAATTTTCCCAAGGATCACCCCGCCCGGGACATGCAGGATACTTTTTTCATCTCTGAGGATGTGCTGCTGCGCACTCATACCTCCCCGGTGCAGGTACGGACCATGCTGCGCCACTCGCCGCCGGTGCGTATCGTGGCTCCCGGGACCGTTTACCGCCGCGATTCCGATATCACCCACAGCCCCATGTTCCACCAGGTTGAAGGCTTTCTGGTCGATCATCACATCACCTTCGGGGATCTTAAAGGTATCCTGACCGCCTTTATCAACCAGTATTTCGGGGATGATATCAGCGTGCGCTTCCGGCCGTCCTTCTTCCCCTTCACCGAACCCTCCGCCGAGGTCGACATCCAGTGCGTGATCTGCAAGGGGCAGGGGTGCCGTGTCTGTAAAGGCAGCGGGTGGCTTGAAATTCTTGGCAGCGGCATGATCGATCCCGAAGTATTCAAGTCAGTCAATTACGACCCCGAGGTCTATTCCGGCTTCGCTTTCGGTATGGGGGTGGAAAGAATCGCCATGCTCAAATACGGTGTCAATGATCTGCGGCTGTTTTTCGAGAACGATGTGCGCTTTCTCAAGCAGTTCTAGAAACAATAGAAAAGCAGAGATTTAAAATGAAATTTTTGATAAAGGACGTGAAGAAATGATCGTCACCTATAACTGGCTTAAAGAATTTGTAGACTGTGAGCTGGCGCCCGATGAGCTCTCCCACCGCCTGACCATGACCGGACTTGAAGTCGATGCGATGGACGTTCTCGGAGAGGGGCTCGATACCGTTGTCGTCGCCCGCCTGCTCAGCGTGGAACCCCATCCCGATGCCGACCGTCTGACCCTGTGTCAGGTCGATGCCGGCAGCGGTGACCCTGTTCAGGTTGTCTGCGGTGCGACCAATCACAAGACGGGCGACCTGGTAGCGTTTGCACAGGTGGGTACTGTTTTGCCCGGTGATTTCAAGATCAGGAAATCCAAGATCCGCGGCCAGGTCTCTTTCGGTATGCTCTGCTCGGAGAAGGAACTCGGCCTGGCCGAAGAGGCCGAGGGAATCATGATCCTTCCTGCCGATCTGCCCCTGGGAGCACCGGTCTTCGATGCTCTTGGGCTCAAGGATGTGCGTTTCGAACTGGGGCTGACTCCTAACCGGGCGGACTGCCTCAGCGTTGTCGGCGTCGCGCGAGAGGTTGCGGCGATCTGCGGCAAGCCCATGCGGCTGCCCCAGGTGACCGTAAAAGAGGAGGGCGATCCCATCGCAGAGCGCACCTCGGTGACCATCGAAGAGCCCGGCATGTGCCCGCGTTACGCAGCCCGCCTGATTCGCGGCGTTCGCATCGGCCCCTCTCCTGCCTGGCTCGTGCGCCGGCTGGAGTCGGTCGGGCAGCGCTCCATCAACAACGTCGTCGATGTGACCAACTACGTGCTGATGGAACTGGGGCATCCTCTGCATGCTTTTGATTTCCGCCTGTTGCGCGGCGGACGCATCGTTGTCCGCAGAGCGGGCGACAATGAAAAATTCACCACTCTCGACAGCCAGGAGCGCATCCTCAACTCGGGAGATCTGACTATCTGTGATGCGGATGGACCGGTGGCGCTTGCCGGAATCATGGGTGGGGAAAATTCGGAGATTCAACCCGATACGGTCGATATCCTGCTGGAAAGCGCCTATTTCAATCCGCCCACAATCCGCCGCACCAGCAAACGCCTTGGAATTCACAGCGAGTCGTCCCACCGCTTCGAGCGCGGCGCCGACGTGGATATGGTGCCCATCGCCCTCGACCGGGCGGCCGAACTGATTCGCGAAACGGCAGGCGGCGCAGTCTGCCGGGGAGTGCTCGACGTTTATCCTGCGCCCATCGCCGAAAAGAGCCTGCGCATTCACACGGACAAGACCCAGCGTCTGCTGGGCGTGCGCATCGACACCCTTGAAATCAAGAGACTGCTCGAGACCATCGGGTTCTCCTGTCATCTGGAGGACGGCGCACCGGAAGGGGTCGTTCACGTCAGGGTGCCGAACTGCCGCCCGGACATCGAACGGGAAGTCGACCTGATTGAAGAGGTTGCGCGTCTTAACGGCTATGATCAGATTCCCACCACCATGCCGTCCGGACGGGTCGTATGCCATCCCGATGCGCCGCTGCGGCGCATCGAACAGTCCCTGCGCAATGCCATTGTGTCCTGTGGTTTCTCGGAAGTGATCAACTATTCCTTTAACGCCCCGGCAGCGCTGGACAGGATTCGTCTGCCCGAACAGGATGAGCGCCGCGCCCAGGTTCGCCTGCTCAATCCCCTTACCGAAGAGCAGTCCGTGATGCGCACCACCCTGGTGCCCAGTGTTCTGCAGAATGTCGCCCAGAATCTCGCCCGTCGCAGCGCCGATGATCTGCGTCTGTTCGAACTCAGGCCGGTCTTTCTTCCCGACGGCGGGGATGAGCTGCCCCGCGAAGTGTCTCATCTGGTGTTTGCCCTGAGCGGCAGGCGCAGTCCACTGGGGTGGGCTCAGAGTTCCGAGCCGGTCGATTTCTTTGATCTCAAAGGGGTGGTCGAAGAGCTTGTGGAACAGCTGCGCCTCGATTCGGTGGAATATTCACCTGATCATGGTGAGTCGTTCCTGCATCCGGGCAAGTCCTGTGCTCTAACCTGCAACCAGGTGGTTTTAGGGGTGATGGGCGAAGTTCATCCGCAGGTCCTGAAGGAATTTGAGATCGAGCAGCCGGTTTACATTTGCGATCTGGATATCAGCGCGATTGTCGATGTGGCCGGAAAACCCGTTGTTTTCAAGGAGCTTTCCCGTTTCCCCGGAGTCGATCGCGACAGTGCGCTGCTGGTGGATGAACAGATCGAGGCGCGCCGCATTCTGGATACGGCACGCAGCGCCAGAGCGCGCGATGTGGAAGATGTCGTTCTTTTCGATGTCTACCGGGGCAAAGGTATTCCGGAGGGGAAAAAGAGCATAGCTATCCGTGTGCGCTACCGCCGGGCCGACAAAACCCTGACCGATGTAGAGGTCGCCAAATCTCATTCGCGCATCATCAAAGCGCTTGAAAATGAGTTAGGTGCCGAAATTCGTTGAATAATTGGTTGCAGCATTCGATTTTCCATGTTATAAAATCAATAAATTCAAGGACATGGATTTGAATGACTGGAGGTAATATGACCAAGGCGGATCTGATCGAGAATGTTTATTTGAAGACCGGTTTCTCTAAGAAAGAATCCGCTGAAATTGTTGAACTGGTCTTTGATCTGATAAAAACCACGCTGGAAAAGGGCGAGAAGATCAAAATTGCCGGATTCGGCAACTTCATCGTGAAAGAGAAAGATTCGCGTCGCGGGCGCAACCCGCAGACCGGAGATGAGATTGAAATCTCTTCCCGGCGCATTCTGACTTTCAAGCCCAGCCAGGTTCTCAAAAGCGCGATCAACGACAGCAACGCCTGAATCTGATGCGCTGGACCGGGCTGTTGCCCGGAATCGACCGGAGCATGGACATCGAAATTCCCGACAAATTGTACTTCAAGATCGGGGAAGTTTCCCGCATTACCGGCGTGAAGCCTCATGTCCTGCGCTATTGGGAGAGCGAATTCGGTGCTTTCAGCCCGAATAAGAGCCGTAGCCGGCAGCGTCTCTACCAGCGCAAGGACATCGAGTTGATTCTGTGCCTGAAGCGGCTTCTGTACCAGGAGGGGTATACCATCTCCGGTGCGCGCCGCAAACTGCGTGAAAAAGATGCCGCGGCGATTGTGGAGCCCGAGAGCGTGCCCGGTCCTGAAAACGTCTCCGGCAACAAAACGCATGAGCTGCTAAGTGAGGTCCGCAAGGATCTCATGAATCTGCGCGACCTGTTGCGTCGTGAAACTCCCGCCGGGGATGACAGCCCCCGCCCAACTGATCATTAGGCGCCATTGTTTGTACTTCTGACCAATGATGACGGCATTCACGCCCCAGGGTTGAACGCTCTGGCCGACGCCATGCAATCGGTGGCCGAAGTCGTCGTTGCCGCACCTGATCGTGAGCGAAGCGCCGCCAGCCACTCTCTGACGCTGCATTCCCCCCTGCGTGCCGAAGAAATCCGCACCGGAGTCTTTGCCATTGACGGCACCCCGACCGACTGTGTCAATCTCGGCATTCACGGCTTGTTCAAAAGGCGGCCGGATATCGTGATCTCCGGAATCAACAGCGGTGCCAATATGGGCGACGACATCACTTATTCCGGGACGGTTGCGGCGGCAATGGAAGCCACCCTGATGGGCGTTCCTTCTTTCGCCATATCCCTTGCACGCGAAGGCTCTAAACCCGCCGATTATCGACCGGCGGCTCAGTTTGCCGTCAAACTGGCTCATTCCCTGTCTCGTAACCGCTTGCCCGCCGACACTTTCCTGAACGTCAATGTGCCCCTGGTCGATGCCGGCAGTTTTTCCGACGTGCGCCTGACGCGGCAGGGCAAGCGCGTCTATGGCGACCTGGTGATTGAGAATATCGATCCGAGAGGTCGCAAGTACTACTGGATCGGTGCCGGTGATCTGCATTTCAAGGATGTTGAGGGGACGGATTTCCATGCCGTTCATCGCCATGCCATCTCCATTACCCCGCTTCATCTCGATTTGACCAACTACCGCTCCTTTGAAAATCTGGCGGCATGGGATATCTTTCATTCCCGCTAACAGTTTTCTTTAACCGGGTTTCCTGATTTTCACGTTTAAAAGGGCATAATTTATGGACTTTGCCATCGCTCGCAGGCGCATGGTGGAAAAGCATATCAAAGGCCGCGGCGTCAATGACCCCCTGGTTCTTCAGGCTATGCTCGAGGTGCCGCGTCATCTGTTTGTCGAAGAAGCCCTGCAGAGCCAGGCCTACGGCGATTACCCCCTTCCGATCGGGAATAAGCAGACCATCTCCCAGCCCTATATGGTGGCCTACATGACCGAAGCCCTGCAGCTCAGGGGGGGAGAAAAGGTCCTCGAAATAGGGACCGGCTCAGGCTATCAGGCGGCCGTTCTGGCACGAATCGCCGGCAAGGTATTCACTGTGGAGCGTATCCCCGAACTGGCCCGCCGTGCGCGCCGAATTCTCGATCGCATCGGGGCCGTCAACGTCAATATCAAGGTGACCGACGGTACCATCGGGTGGGAAGAGCAGGCTCCTTTTGATGCCATTGTCGTCACGGCAGGTGCACCGGCAGTCCCGGAAAAATATCTCGACCAGCTCGCCCCGGGCGGGCGCCTGGTGATTCCTGTCGGGGATATGTACAGCCAGGTCCTCAAGCGTTTTACCAAACAGGCGGATGGTCGGGTCGCTGAAGAATCCCTGCTGGGATGTCGCTTCGTGCCCCTGGTCGGCCGCGACGGTTGGCATGAGGAAGGGGAATAACTGAGGTGTTCGGACTGCGCCGTCTCTATGACTGGGTGCTCTCCTGGGCGCGCACCCCCTATGGAAGTATCGCTCTTTTTCTGCTCGCCTTTGCCGAGTCCTCCTTTTTCCCCATTCCCCCCGACGTACTGCTGATGGCGCTGGCTCTCTCCATTCCGGCCCGGGCTTTTCGCTATGCGCTCCTGGCTGCGGCAGGCTCGGTTCTGGGTGGTATCTTCGGCTATTTTCTCGGCTACGCGCTGTGGGGTTGGCTTGAGCCTCTCTTCTACGCCTACGTCCCCGGATTTACCCCTGAGGGCTTCGCCCGGGTTCAGGCCCTTTTTGCACAATATGATTTCTGGGTTGTGTTTTCAGCCGGGTTTACCCCCATCCCCTATAAAATTATTACGGTTGGCTCCGGTGTCTTTCATGTCAACCCGATGGTTTTCGTCATCACTTCCGCGGTCAGCCGCAGTCTGCGGTTTTTCCTGGTGGCCTGGTTCATCTATCGTTTCGGCCCTCCGGTGCGGGTCTGGATCGAAAAATACTTCAATCTGTTGACAATTATTTTTTTGATCCTTCTAATTGGGGGGGTATGGGTGGTAAAATATCTTTTCTAACCTGCTGATTGGATGAGTCAGTCATCCCGGGCGAGTCATCTTGCCTGGGAGGCTGTCGGACTTTGGGGATCGTCACGAGAAATTGGCAAATCGAGGACAGATTTTCGGAAATTTGAGAGCGAATAGTAGACCTATTTGTCGAAAATTTGCGGAAATATGGTCCGATTTGCTGGTTTCGCAGTAGATTCCTCCAAAGTCCGACAGCCTCCTTGCTGATCAGTTAACGAGGGGAAGCGTGACGGGGAGTGGGTTGGTCAAGATTTTGATTGTAACATTGACCTGTTGGGGCCTTGCGGCCTGCGCGTCTTCGAGTGGGGTTTACCATACCGTGCAGCCCGGGCAGACCCTCTACCGGATCGGCCAGTCCTACGGCGTTGATGCGCGCTACCTGGCCCGCATCAACGGGATCGAGGATCCGCGCCTTCTTCAGGTCGGCAAAAGGCTGTTCATCCCCGGAGGCTCCCACCGTAAAACGGTTTCATCCCCGGCTGCAAGCACTCCGCCGCCGAAATCGAGAGCCAAAACTTCCTCCGTTGCGTCTCGCACGCCATCGCCTGCGTCCACCACAAAATCCAGGACAAAGTCCAAAACGCCATCGATGCAGGTCTCTTCAGCCTCCAAGGGGACCTTCGACTGGCCGCTCAGGGGGGATCTCCTTAAAAAATTCGGTCAGAAAAGCAGTGGCCCGAGCAAGGGGCTTGAGATCGCCGGACGCAGGGGCCAGGAGATTCGCTCCGCCGGCGCCGGGCGCGTGATCTACAGCGATGACAAGATAAGAGGATACGGTAACCTCATCATCCTCAAACATGAAGGTAATCTCTTCACTGTCTATGGGTACAATGAGCAGAATCTGGTAAAATCAGGCGCCGCGGTTCGCAAGGGCGATGCGATTGCCCGGGTCGGCGTTCCCCCCGGTGGTGGCGCCCCTCGTCTTTATTTTGAAGTGCGCCGTGGCAAGCAGGCTGTCGACCCTCTTTTTTACTTGCCTTGACGCCCCTGGGTTTTCTAGACTTTCCAAACCATCGAAAACCATTCAATGAGGATGATGATGAACGAAGAAATCAATGATCTCGACGAGGTTGAACTCGATAGCGAGCAAGACAGCAAAAAGAGCAAATCCGTGAATAACTCTGCCGGGGAAGAGACCGACGAAACTCCGGAGGAGGAGGAAGAAGAAGAGGAAGAGGAAGAAGAAGAAAAACCGGCCAAGGTGCAGAGCGATCATTCCGATGATGCCATCAAACTGTACCTGAAGGAGATCCAGAAAACCAACCTGCTTACGGCTGAGGAGGAACGTGAGCTGGCGCGGCGGATCTCCACCGGCGATATGGCCGCCCGGGACCGGATGATCGAATCCAACCTGCGCCTGGTGGTTAAAATCGCCAAGCGTTATATGAACCGCGGCCTGCCGTTTCTCGATCTGATCGAAGAGGGCAACATGGGCTTGATCAAGGCCGTGGAGCGCTTCAAGCTCAGCAAGGAGTGCCGCTTTTCAACCTATGCCACCTGGTGGATCCGCCAATCCATCGAACGCGCGCTGGTCAATCAGAGCCGCACCATCCGCCTGCCGGTTCATGTCTCCGATGACATCAACAAGCTGATCAAGATCAGCCGCGAACTGCAGCAGAAACTCAACCGGGAGCCGCAGGTCAGGGAAGTGGCCGAAGCCATGGGCGTTGAGCCCCATTACGTGCGTCGCCTCATGGTGTTGGTTAAAAAAACATACTCCATTGAACACCCCATGGGGGAAAACAACGACTACAGCCTTATCGACACCATCGAGGACAACTCGGCCGTCAATCCCTCCGGCCTGATCGAAGATCTGGAGAAATTCAAGCGGGTTCAGTCCTGGCTGGACACCCTGAGCGACAACGAGCGCGAAATCCTCAGCCTGCGTTTCGGCCTGGAAGACCGCGAGCCGCAGACCCTGGACACCATCGGGCGCAAATTCGGAGTTACCCGCGAGCGCATTCGCCAGATCGAAGCGAAAAGCCTGGAAAAGTTGCGCAAGATCATGGAAGAGGGCGAAGAAGCGGCCCGCTTCAGTCGGCAGGACATTTAGCCCCGCTTTGCCACCGGTCACCGTTTATCTTTTGAAAACCAGGAGCTGATCATAGTGGAAGATCTCAAAACCATTATCCGTGACATCCCGGATTTCCCCCAGAAAGGGGTCGTGTTCAAGGATATTACGACCCTTCTGTCCGATGCCAAAAGCTACCACCGCATGGTCGACCTCATTGCTCATCGCTACTTCGGGCAGAAGATCGAGCAGGTTGTCGGCGTCGAAGCCCGCGGATTCGTGCTGGGGGCGGCCCTGGCCTATAAACTCGGCGCCGGTGTCACGCTGGTGCGCAAGCCCGGCAAGCTCCCCTATAAAACCCGTAAAAAGTCCTACGAACTTGAATACGGCCAGGACACGCTCGAAATCCATGAAGATGCCTTTCAAAAAGGAACCCGAGTGATTATCGCCGATGATCTGCTCGCCACCGGCGGCACCATGGCCGCGGTCTATGATCTGGTGACGGAGTTGGATGCCGAGGTGGTCGAGTGCGCTTTTCTGGCCGAGTTGAATTTTCTCAAAGGGCGCCAGCGCCTGCCCGAGAACAAGGTTTACAGCCTGCTGCAGTTTGACTGACCCCGGCGCCCAGGGTTGCCCTCCACTCGGATATGTTGTATAAACAGACTCCTTTTCCGGGCCCTGTAGCTCAGCTGGATAGAGCAACCGCCTCCTAAGCGGTAGGTCTTGGGTTCGAATCCCGACAGGGCCGCCAGTAAAAACAGGCATTTGCGTTACAGTGCTTGATGAATATTTGGTTATGGGTAGCATTTTTAGCAACCCGAAGTAGCCATTTTTTTGATTAACTTAAAGAAGAGTGTATTATTGTGAGCAATAGGGGGGGCTCACCCTATGGGTGATGTGAGTTCTCAAAGATAGACCTGTAAAATTTTGGTTATGAAATTCACTGAATATAGTAAAATTATCCCAGATGCATTTCATGGCACGAGACTTGTGGATGCGGAAAGCATTCTTGAGCAAGGAGAATTTGCCTTTGAGAAAAACCCTGATCATTACCTAGGCGATGGCGTTTATTTTGTCGAAGGGGCAGAACAGTTCGCCCTTGATTACGCAGAAAGAAAGTTTCCCGGCGTACCTGTTGCTGTAATTCGAGCAGTGGTAACCTTGGATAGGTGCCTCGACTTGCACATTCCAGAACATGTTGCCGCAGTCAAAAAGGCTCAAGTGCTTCTAGCTCAAAGGACCAGGGGAAATGTCTCGGACGCCGCTGCAATCAATTCTGCTGCGGCAATCATTAGAGCCCACGTTGTCAGGTCGCCATTTGTTCGAAAAGGAAGAAAAGGTCCTTCTAAGATTTTCCCAGGTTCCCGCATTTACAAAGACAGTTTTATTTACCTTTGTGTTAGAGACCAAGAAGCAATATTGACCTTGATGCTGTCTTGCAAAGTTGATGGAGATTGATGTTATGAACAAAAAAAACATTGAAAAAGAAATAGATGATTTTTTTGCAAAAATTTCTGATGCAGAATTGGGTAATTTTTTGGAAGAAACAGATTTCGAGTTTTATAATCGAATAGATACCGCTGTATTTGAATTCGAAGATAGTACTTTTGAGTGTCTTTTTTGGGAATGGCAATCCTCTACTAAGAATAGAGCGGTTTTTGATCTTGTTTCCAGTGATATGTATTATTTTTCTGAGTTTGACGACCCTTCAAATTTCGCTGAAGACGCTGCAGATAACGATGTTACTTACGCCTTGGCCGCATAGGATTTCCAATGTCAACCGGACTTAAACTCCATCCAATTCAAACAAGAAATATTGGAGTCAGAGAACTATATATAAAAGCTAAAATCCCGGCTAGTCACGATTTAGGCGAGAAAGGCGGCACTTTTTCAATGAAAGTGTCTCACAGTGAGTACGACCATGAGAATAAGGTTATTATCGTGGTGGCTAGGGTCGAAGTTGGACGCGATGATGACTCAGAAAAATCACCCTTTGAAATGACGATCGAAATTGCCGGCGAATTTGAGGTAGACGAATCCAAATTTCCAGTAGATCAAATTAATGATTGGGCCAAACGAAACGCTCCTCTTATTCTTATGCCCTTCTTACGTGAGCATGCTTATGCGCTAACAGCACGGTGTGGCTTTTCTCCTATGTTGCTACCTCTTTTTGAGGTCCCGACATTTAAAATTGAAAAAAAAGCTGAACATAGCTAATCCATGATCAGTCGAAAAATTATGAAGAGTGGCTCGTCCATCTTCTGGCCTCGCCGCACCCCTCCGCGGCGGGGCCTTTTTGCTTCAATCCGGATAAACTCTGCAGCGTTTCTATAACCCCCACCGAAAGCTTACCGGCATTCCTCGACCAAAAGTCCATCGCTAAAGCCGCCTATTTCCCGACTGGCACCTTCTCTGTGCTCATTTTTTTCAATGCTGTCAAGGGTCAGCGTTATTGAGCAGGACCGGGATGGTGGTGGAGCACCCCCGGGGGGCGACCCTGTTTTACCTATGCTGCGGTTTGCAGTTTTTCTACTTTGAGCCCCTTGGCCTTCTTTTTTGCCTGCCAGAGGTCATAATGCATCTGCTGGGTCAGCCAGCTTTCCGGGGTTGTGTCGAATGCGATAGAAAGGCGTAACGCCATTTCCGGGCTGATACCTGTTCTGCCGTTCAGCAGCTCGGAGAGAGCTTTTCGCGACACACCGAGAGCCTTGGCCGCATCGGTGACAGTCACGCCGAGAGGTTCAAGGCAGAGTTCGCGGATCACTTCACCGGGGTACCGTAATTCACCAGGGCGACGCATGCGTCGCCCCTGCATTCGGTGCAATTATTGGCGGTCCCCTGTAGGGGCGAGGCATGCCTCGCCCTGGTGCCGTCATCCTTCCCGGTCCGGGGTTGATATCGTCTGTTCCCGTGCCGGGGGTGTTCCCATTCACCGGGGTGCCGCAATTCACC
>JAXHUR010000130.1:0-4491 GCA_034189505.1 Thermodesulfobacteriota bacterium
ATTTGCTTGGAAGGAGAAGGAAAGATGCTTTCAACCATGTGGGATCGCCTCTGGCGTATGCACGACGAAACAAAGGCCCTCTGCCTGGTGCGGCCTCAGGCGCTTTTGCGGCGCTTCAAAGAGGATCACCTGGCATTCAGCAATGGTCGCCGGGAGAGTGACGTCGATTTGGCGGACGAAATGGAAGAGGCACCGGCGGAGCATGTCGGACGCCTGAAGTCGGGTCCCGGTGGGGTTGAAGAAGGTGACCCCGGCCAATACACCCGGCGTCAGCTTTTCGGCCTTATTTTGGGCCCGGTTCTTTTTATCCTGATGCTGTTGCTTCCCACGCCGGCCGAGATGGAACCTGCCGCGCAGAAAATGGCGGCCGTGGCGATGCTGATGGCCGCCTGGTGGATGTGCGAGTCGATTCCAATCCCAGCCACCAGTCTGCTGCCCATTGCGCTGTTTCCTCTGCTGGGCATTATGCATACCAAGCAGGCGACTGCACCCTATGCCAGTCATCTGATCTTTCTGTTCATGGGCGGCTTTATTATTGCGCTGTCCATGCAACGCTGGGACCTGCACCGCCGCATCGCCATGAATATCGTCAAGGCGGTCGGATTCTCTCCTGCACGTTTGATTTTCGGTTTTATGGTGGCCACCGCGGCCCTTTCGGCGTTTGTCTCCAACACCGCCACCACAGTCATGATGATGCCCATTGGTTTGGCGATCATCTCTCATGTGGTCGAGGAAGGGAAGAAGGAAGGGTTGGACAAGGAGATCGACTTCTCCCCCGACAAATTCGCCTTCGGTCTCAACCTGATGCTGGGGATCGCCTATGCGGCCTCGATCGGCGGCATCGCTACCCTGATCGGGACTCCGCCCAATACGGTTTTGGCCGGCTACCTGCAGAAGACCTACGGTTTTGAAATCACCTTCGCCGCCTGGCTCAAAGTAGGTGTGCCGCTGGTGCTGGTCATGCTGCCTATCTGCTGGCTGTGGCTGACCCGAGTGGCCAATCCGATGAAGCTTAAGAAAGTGCCCGGCGGCCGTGACCTGATCAATGAAGAGTTGCGCAAGATGGGCGCAATGAATACCGGCGAGCGCTGGACCGCTCTGATCTTCGGTCTGACCGCTCTGGCATGGATTTTCCGTAAGCAGATCGGTTTCATGTTCCCTGACCCCAAGCTGGTGACTGACGCCGCTATTGCCATGACCGGCGCCTGTGTTCTGTTCCTGATTCCCATCAACATGAAGAAGAACGAGTTCGTTATGAACTGGCACTGGGCGGTGAAGATGCCCTGGGGCGTGCTGATCCTGTTCGGCGGCGGCCTGGCTCTGGCGGCAGGTTTCAAGGAAACGGGGCTTGCCACCTGGATCGGAACCCGGGTTGGCTTGCTGGAAAACGCCCCCATCATTGTGCTCGTGCTGGCAGTTTCGACGCTGATCATTTTCCTGACGGAGATGACTTCCAATACAGCAACCTCGGCCATGGTCATGCCGATTCTGTCCGCTGTGGCGATCGGCCTCGGCCAGAACCCTCTGCTGCTGGTCGTTCCCGCAGCCATCGCCGCCTCCTGCGCCTTCATGCTGCCGGTGGCCACGCCTCCCAACGCCATTGTCTTCGGCTCGGGGTACGTGACGATTCCGCAGATGGCACGCAGCGGATTCGGGCTCAACATCATCGGTATCGTTTTTGCGGTTGCGGTGACCTACCTGCTGGTCATTCCTGTTTTCGACGTGGTGTTCGACCAGATTCCGACCTGGGCTGCGACCGTGCATAAATAGACTGTTTCATCCTGTTCCAAAAGACCCGGACCCCTCCCGGGTCTTATTTCCCCGCTTTCATCCCCCTCCGAGAGCGGGGATTTTTTTATCTGATAGAGGAGGCGGCGGTCTGCCGCCTCGCATTGCTTTGATTGCTCCAGGGGTGGTAATGTTAACGGCGTGAGGCGTGAGGCGTGAGGCGTGGATTGAAAGGGTTATGCGGGTTGCAGCGCAAGCGTATTGAAATCGAAGGGATTGTGCAGGGGGTCGGATTTCGTCCTTTTGTCTATCAGATTGCGCAGCTTCATGGTGTTCGCGGGTGGGTGTGCAACGACTCCCGCGGTGTCGTGATTGAAGCGGAGGCCGTTTCAGCGTCCCTTGATTCTTTCCTGGTGGATTTGCGCGACAAGATCCCCCCTCTGGCAGAAATCAATCGGTTTGATGTTACGGATTGTCCCCTGCAGGGGGATAAACAGTTTGTTATTCGTGACAGCGTTGAGGCGGAGGGGAAAACTGCCCGTATCACTCCCGATACTCATGTGTGCGAAGCCTGCCTGGGGGAATTGTTCGACCCTGCCGACCGCCGCTACCGTTACCCCTTTATCAACTGCACCCACTGCGGGCCGCGCTTCTCCATTGTCACCGGAATTCCTTATGATCGGGACAGGACGACGATGCTGGACTTTGCCATGTGCGACGCCTGCCGTGCAGAATACGAAGATCCAGCCAGCCGCCGCTTTCACGCCCAGCCCAATGCCTGCCCGGTTTGCGGCCCCCAGGTCCGTCTTTTGTCGGCGCAGGGACAGCCGCTGCCCGATATCGATGATCCTGTGGCCGCGACCGTCGATCTGTTGCAGCAGGGGCGGATTGTGGCCATCAAGGGGCTGGGCGGATTTCACCTGGCGGTCGACGCAGGTAATTCGGAGGCGGTGGCCGAGCTGCGCCGGCGCAAGGCGCGTGATGAAAAGCCCTTCGCCCTGATGGTGCGCGATCTGGAGGCTGCCCGGGCACTGGTCCGGATCGATGCCGCCGAACAAGCCCTGCTCACCTCCACCGCTCGCCCGATTGTCCTGCTGGATCAGATCCCCGACCATGGCCTCAGCCCCCTGGTGGCCCCACGCAACAGATCCTTCGGAGTGATGCTGCCCTATACGCCGCTACATCATCTGCTGCTGCATGAGGATTTTCGTGCCCTGGTGATGACCAGCGCCAATATCAGCGACGAGCCGATCGTCTACCGCAACGACGACGCGCCGCAACGCCTTTGCGGCATTGCCGATGCCTACCTGGTGCATGATCGCCGCATCCACACTCGCACCGACGATTCCATCACACGCGTTCTGGCGGGTCGCCCCACGATGCTGCGCCGTTCGCGTGGCTATGTCCCGCGTGCAGTTTCTTTGCCTTATCCGCAGCCTGCGGTGCTCGCACTGGGCGCCGAATTGAAGAACACCCTCTGTCTGACCCAGGGCGACCGTGCCTTTTTGAGTCAACATATCGGTGATTTGAAGAACCACGAGGTCTATCGTGCCCTGGAGCAGAGCGCGGCACACCTGGAAGAGATCCTGGCGACGCGTCCTGCAGTTCTCGCCCATGATCTGCATCCGGATTATCTCTCCACCCATTTTGCCCTACAGCGCGACGAGTTGCCGCGGGTGGCGGTGCAGCACCACCACGCCCATCTCGCGAGCTGCCTTGCCGACAACGGCGTGGACGCGCCGGCGATCGGCGTTATTTTCGACGGCATCGGGCTCGGCCCCGACGGTACCATCTGGGGCGGTGAATTTCTGGTGGGTGATTTCGAAGATTTCCACCGCGCCGGGCACCTGGCCTGCATGCCCATGCCCGGCGGAGATGCCGCAACCCGCGAGCCGCGCCGCATGGCGTTGAGCGTCTTGCTGCAAGCTTACGGAGAGGACATCCCACGGTTGAATCATGATGACGGCTTCACCGATCAGGAGCGCCGATTGCTGAAGCAGATGGTGGCGCGCAAGATCAACAGCCCGCTGACTTCGAGCTGCGGGCGGCTGTTCGATGCGGTGGCCGCGTTGACTGGCGTACGGCAGGTCGTCAGCTACGAAGGACAGGCGGCCCTTGAGTTGGAGCAGGCCATAGAAAAAGGGAATGAAACCGCCGCCTACCGTTTTGAGATTCGCAATGACGGAGACCTGCTGATCTGCGATCCCGCGCCGCTGATCCGCCAGGTGGTGGAGGATGTTCGTGCCGGGTGCGATCCGGCATGGATCAGTATCCGCTTTCATAACGGGCTGGCGCAGGTTATCACCGAGGTGTGCCGCCGTATCCGACTGCAGACAGGGCTGGAACGGGTGGCCCTTTCCGGCGGCGTATTTCAGAACCGCATCCTGACGGAAAAAACGTACAGGATTCTGAAGGAGGGAGGATTCGATGTCCTGCTTCACCGGCAGGTTCCGCCCAATGATGGCGGTCTGGCTCTCGGGCAGGCCGTGATTGCCGGTCGACGGTTCGGGAAAAATGAATCGTAGCGATGGATTCAATACGCCGGTAAAGCCGCAGGACGGCGGCATCGTTTGCGCGATGAACTCGCCTGCGACTCAAACAGTCAGCGTATAACGCAACCGATACGAATTTTATTTTAAATCCCCCTTGCATGTATTTGGCTACTTGGTTATATTGCCAAATGTTTAGAGGAGATCCAATGAATCCAGACCGCAAAGCGCATCTCGAAGCGCGGGCGCAGGTCCTCAAAGCCATGGCTCATCC
>JAXHUR010000131.1:0-4482 GCA_034189505.1 Thermodesulfobacteriota bacterium
GCAAAAAGCGCCAAATGCAAGGCGCGCGATTGTCGAGCAATGAGGCGTACTTACGTACGTCGAAGCAGCGAGAGCAATTGCAGCAACGCAGCAGTTGGTGAGTTTTTGCGACGCCATCAGACTTGAGGAGAAGAAAGAGCCATGGATAAAAAGCATCCCTGTCCGGATTGCAGAATGTGCCAATGGTGCAGCGACGACCGCTGCCGACTGTGCCTGCGCCCGGAGAAAAAATGCCGTAAAAAACTGTCCATGGCCGAGCAGATCGCCCTGTTCGAGAAACTCAACCACCAGAAGAACCCGGAAGAAAGCAAACCGTGACGCTGCTCTATCTCCTCGACCTGATCGGTACCGCGGCCTTTGCGGCCTCCGGTGCCTGGGCAGGCATTCGCCGCGACATGGACCTGCTCGGTGTATTAGTGCTGGGGCTGGTCACCGCCACCGGAGGCGGCACTCTGCGCGACATCCTGCTGGGGGATCTGCCGCCGTTCAGCCTGCAGGACGAAACCTACCTCTACCTGTCCCTCGTTGTCTCTCTGCTGATCTTCTTTTTTCACCGGCGCCTGGATTTTCTCAACCACCCCCTGCTTTATTTCGATGCGGTGGGGTTGGGCACCTTTGTCGTGATCGGCACTGGCAAGGCTCTTGATTTCCAGATCGGCTTTGTCGGCGCGATCATGATGGGCGTTATGACAGCCACCGCCGGCGGCGTGCTGCGCGATGTTCTCTCCAACCAGGTTCCCCTGATTCTGCGCAAAGAAGTCTACGCTTCCGCCTGCATCGTCGGAGCCGCCCTGCTGACCGCATTGCACCACCTGAATACGCCGCGCCCCGTGGCGGCCCTCGCAGCAGCCCTCACAGTCATTGCGATCCGCCTGGCCGCCATCCACTTCAACTGGTCTCTCCCCCGCGCCGAGCACTGATCGGGGTCTTTGATATGAAACCTCACACCTCAAATTGATTCGCCTCTTGAGCATTGGTTCGCCTCTTGAGCATTGGTTCGCCTCTTGCATAATCGACTATGGGCCTTGCAAAGTCGAAATGCGAGTCGGATTTTTACCCCAGATGTCAATCTCCCGGCACGAGGTGTCCCCTTGGAACAAACCCTAATTCTGACTTTCATGGATGGCGGCGAAACCGAAGCCAGGCTGGCTCGCCCCTTTCAGCCCCGTGAGAATGAAATCGAGGTCATCCTTGAAGCGCAGGATCTGCGCATGGCGTATCCGCTCTATGACCTGAGCTGCATCAAGTTTCACGGCAAGTCACCCGCCGGCGTCGATGGCGACTTCCGGTGGGAAGAGCTTGAGCTGATCAGCGGCGAAAAATTCCACGTGCAGGTCATGGGACGCTCCAAATATCCCCTGGGTTTTTACGGCCTGCCTACCAGTGTCGAAAGCCCTTTCAAGAGCATCTTCTTCACATTTCACGGCATCAGGAAAAGCCGGGGGGAAAAGCCACTGGGGCGGATTCTCGAGGACTCCGGCGCAGTCAGACCGCCTGACATGGAGCTGGCCCTGGCGGAGCAGAAAAAGCTGCGCAAACGCCGTGTCGGAGACATCCT
Source organism: Thermodesulfobacteriota bacterium (assembly GCA_034189505.1). GTDB lineage: Bacteria > Desulfobacterota > Desulfuromonadia > Desulfuromonadales > Geoalkalibacteraceae > Geoalkalibacter_A. The sequence goes on from JAXHUR010000131.1 coordinate 1,559, forward strand.
GGCAGAAGAAAATCAACTTGATCACCAAAAAATCGACCAGGAAATCACCCGCGCCCACAGCCAGGGCAAGATCCCCAAAAATGTGCGTGTAGGCGATATTCTGGTCGCCGCCGGGCTGGTCACACGCGAGCAGGTGGAACATGCCCTGAAAACCCAGGAAAAGGGCAAGAAGAAAAAGATCGGCACGCTGCTCATCGAGATGGGATTGATCACCGAAGATCAGCTTCTTTCTGCGCTGGCGACCAAATTCGGGCTGCGGCTGGTCGACCTGGACGAGACTGAGCCCTCCCAGGATGCCCTTGCAGCCCTGCCGCGCGAGGTGGCAACGCGCATGCAGGTATTGCCGGTTGAGATCCATGGACGAACGCTGGTGGTGGCGACATCGCAGCCCACCGACCCGACCATCAGCGAAAACCTGCGCTTCAGCACGAACTATCAGATCGAGCTGGTGGTGTCACGCAGCAACAAGATTCAGGAAGCCATCGAAAATCACTATCTCAGAACCGACAGCCAGGTGCGCGAGCTGATCGGCGAACTTTCCGACAGCGCTATCATGGAAGACGAAGAGGCGGATGACGCCCAGTTTTCCGAAAGCGATTCGCAGATTATCAGCCTGGTCAATAAAATCCTCATCGATGCTTACAAGAAAGAGGTATCGGACATCCATTTCGAACCGGGGCTGGGCAAACTCCCCCTGAGCGTGCGCTACCGCATCGATGGTGTCTGCCAGGTGGTACACAAAATTTCCCCGGCCTACAAGTTCGCCATCATCTCGCGAGTCAAAATTATGGCGCGACTCGACATCGCCGAACACCGCAGGCCGCAGAGCGGCAAGATCCTGCTGCGCTACGAAGGGAAAAAGGTCGAGTTCCGTGTCGAAATCACCCCGACCGTGGGGGGGAACGAGGACGCGGTGCTGCGGATCCTCGCGGCCTCCAAGCCTCTGCCGTTGCTCCGGATGGGATTCAGCGACAAAAACCGCCAAGGGTTCGAAAATATTCTGGCCAAGCCCTACGGCATCATCCTGTGCGTCGGCCCAACCGGATCGGGCAAGACGACCACCCTGCATTCAGCTCTGGGGCATATCAACAAACCCGACCGCAAGATCTGGACGGCAGAAGACCCTGTGGAGATCACCCAACCCGGCCTGCGCCAGGTACAGGTCCACTCCAGAATCGGTTTCGGCTTCAAAGAAGCATTGCGCTCCTTTCTACGCGCCGACCCCGATGTCATCATGATCGGCGAAATGCGCGATGCCGAAACCGCAAAAACCGCCATTGAAGCATCACTGACCGGCCACCTGGTATTCAGCACCCTGCACACCAACAGTGCCCCGGAAACCGTGGTGCGCCTCATCGAGATGGGAATGGATGCATTCAACTTTGCCGACGCCATGCTGGGCATTCTCGCACAACGCCTTGCCCGTCGATTGTGCGAACAGTGCCACGCCCCGTATCAGCCAAGCCGTGAAGAGTACGACGAGCTGGTGCATGCCTATGGCAAAAAGTGGTACGAGCAGCATGGACTGCCCACCTATAATGATGATCTCAGATTGATGAAAGCGGTTGGCTGCCGAACATGCAACAACACCGGCTACCGCGGCCGCATCGCCATTCACGAACTGTTGACGGGCTCCGAACCGATCAAGACCGGCATCAAAAAAGGGATGATGGCCGAGGATCTGAAAAATCTCGCCATCGAAGAAGGGATGACCACCCTCAAAATGGATGGGATTCAGAAGGTGTTCGCGGGCCACACCGATCTGCAGCAGGTGCTGCGGGTGTGCATTTAAGGCGACGGGCAAAGGAACTATTGTCCGTTGTCCGTTGTCCGTTGTCCGGTGTCCGGTGTCCGGTGTCCGGTGTCCGGTGTCCGGTGCCCGGTGTCCGGTGTCCGCTGTCCGTTGTCCGCTGTCAGTTGTTGCCCAACTCCTGTGACCGCTGGGTTGCCTGACCGACTGCGTTCATCAGGGTTGCACGGAAATTTCCTTCCTCCAGGGCCGCCACTCCGGCGATTGTGGTGCCGCCGGGGCTGCACACGCGGTCGCGCAGCACCGCCGGATGCTCGCCGGTCTCAAGCACCATGCGGGCTGCGCCCAGCACGGTCTGTGAGGCCAAGGCCAGGGCATCGTCACGGGCAAGCCCCTGACGCACCGCACCGTCGGCCAGCGCTTCAATCAGGGTATAGACGTAGGCAGGGCCCGAACCGGAGAGGCCCGTCACCGCATCCATCTCTTTTTCCGTAACCACCCGTGCCACGCCGACACTTTCCAGCAACTGCTGCGCCGCCGTCAGATCGCCTTCACGCGCATGCCGCCCGCCGCACAGGCCGGCAGCGCCTTCGCCTACCAGGGCCGGTGTATTGGGCATGACCCGCACCACGCGCGGTGCTCCCGGAAGAAACGATTCCAGGGTTTGGGTGGAGACTCCGGCTAGAATGGAAATCAGCAGTTTTTTATCGTCAAAATATTCCGAAATCTCCGGCATGACAGTGTTGATCATCTGCGGCTTGATGGAGAGGATCAGGACATCGCACGCCCTGGCGACTTCACCGTTTTCAGCCCTGGCGGCAAATCCATAATGCTCATCGAGCCATTCGCGGCGCTCGGCGCGGGGCTCCGCCACCCAGATCCGCTCGGCGGAAAATGAGGCAGCCAGCATCCCCCGGATCAAAGCCTCCGCCATATTGCCGCCGCCGATAAAACCGATCTTCCGCTCGCGCATGGTCCTTATTCCTTTCATCTCTATATACTTGTTCGTGATTACTTTCAAAAACGCCTCACGCCTCACGCCTCACGCCTCACGCCTCACGCCTCACGCCTCACGCCTCACACATCACGCCTCACGCCTCACGCCTCACGCCTCACGCCTCACGCCTCACGCCTCACGCCTCACGCCTCACGCCTCACGCATCACACATCACAC
>JAXHUR010000132.1:0-4238 GCA_034189505.1 Thermodesulfobacteriota bacterium
TGTGCAATAAAAATGCCGCAAGATTTAAAATATGTAATAAAAGGATAATAGTTGAAAGAAGTTCAGGAATAAAGGATTTTTTTAAGCAAATCAGGGGAGAGCTGTTTTTTTATAACGGCGTTTGTTCTTTGCTTGAATCTATTTCAATTTGAATAAAAAAGCCGCATTGCTGCGGCGGTGTAAAATACTTGAATTATGGGGAACCGAAATTAGAAGTGGCGGTACAGCTTGATCCCCGCACTGAAATCCGCGCTGCCGGAAGTCAGCCCTTTGCCGAGATAGCTCTCGGCGCTCCATTGAGATGACAGCCACAGGGTGTTGTTTACGCGTATTTCCAGCAGAGAAGAGGAGTCTTCGGAGGGTTCCGTTGCGCCCCATGCGGAGAGGGAACCGTAGACGCGGTTGGTGAACTGACGGCCGAGTTCGCCCTCGAAGGTTGCATAATCCTTCAGTTCCCAGTCGGCGTGCTCGCCCTGGAAGACACCCCCTCCGGCAATCTTCCCATACCAGAAGTCTTTCCAGGCGGAGAGTTCAAGCCCTGCGCCGTAATCGAATTTTCCTGTCCCGAGGCCTTTGTCCTCATCGGCTGTAGGGATCTTGAGGTAGGCATACAGGCGCGCGTTGGGGCGCATCCCGTCCTGATGCAGAAAAGTGTATCCGGCGGTCAGGGAGATGTCGCCCAAGCCGCTTTCCGAGCTTTCGACATCCTCCTCGGTCGTCTCGACGATTTCGGTGGTGGTCGACGTTGCGCGACGGCCGCGACCGTTGCGGTCGACGGAGATGACGCGGTCTCCTCCCGCGAGAACGGTGGTGGAACTGCTTTGGTAAAGGTAGGGGATGAACACTTCGAAATCGAACCGGGCGGAGGGGTAGTAATTGAGAATGACAGGGATAGTGAACGAGTCAAAGGAATCGTCGGTGCCGTAATCTCCGGTGCGGTAATCAACCCCGGTACCGATGGAAAAACGCGATGTTTCAGCGCGGCTCAATGTGGTGCAGGAAAGAATAAGCACCACAAACACAAAAAGGCGCACTTGGCGCGATATTGAATTCATAAACCATCCTTTGATGGCGTCGCAAAAAGTCCGTCCTACGGCGTTACGGCTTTTTTTCAGGACCTCGACATACCTGACGTATGCCTTCGCCCCTGAAAAACCACCAAGCCTTGTAGGACGAAATTTCTGCTTAGCGACCCATCTTCTAAGTTTTGCTAATGCATCATTCTTTGTCTGATAAATGGAAGAGTGAGGGGGTGGGTTTGCCTTTCACCCCTCGCCCCTCACTTTGAACGCTTTGCTTACTGCATCGTGGGTTCCGTCGGGGTCGGTTCAGTCACCGGGGTGGTCGGTGCCGTATCAGGGTGAAGGCTGGGATCGCGCAGGCGCTGCTGGTCGCCGATCCCCTGGCCGCGCCCCATCCCCTGAGGCTCGCCGTCGACATGCGTGCTCGGATCCTGCGTCCGGATCTGCTCGCGGAGCTGCTGTTTCGCCTGAATTTTCTGCTGCTGATGGGCCTTGATCCGCTGCTGGGTCGCGGTGGCGTTCTGGCTGACGCCCGCACCACGGTTCGCCATGCCTGCGCCCATGGATCCGCCGGCTGACCCCTGGCCGCCGCCCTGACCGCCGCGGGCCATAACCGGGCCGGCGAGGGAAAGAGCCAGCAGAGCCGCCATTGCGCTGATCATCAGTTGTTTACTTTTTTTCATCGTGTGTCCTCCTTTGGTTGTGGAAACGGAAAAATGAATGATGAGCATGTTTCCATCTGTTTGTCTGTTTAGACGCACCAAGTTGAAAAAGGATGACACGCAGGTTCAATTTTTTTCTGTTTGCCGGAAATCCCGGGATCAATGCCGGCCGGAGCGTCCTCCCATGGAGCCGTGTCCGCCGGCGGGCCCTGCAGGCCCGGCCGGTGATCGCATCGAATCGCTGTGGTCGCGGAAATGCCCCTGAAATTTCTGCTGCAGATCCTGCTGGCGCTGCTGCCGCTCATCTCCGCCGGCCTGCTGCATGGATTGAAACTGCCGGCGCAGTTCATCCTGCTCCTCCGGGGGGAGCTGCTTGAAGCGTTCAAAGGTTTTACGGATCGCCTCGCGCTGCTCGGGAGAGAAGCTGCGCCATTGGCGATACCGCTCCAGCAGGCGCTGGCGTTTTTCAGGGGCCATCTGCTGAAATCGTGCGTAGCGTTGCAGAAGCAGTTCTTTGCGGGCTTCAGGCAGCTCCTCGAACGCTTTGTACTTGTTCTGCAGCCGGGCCCGTGCCTCCGGCGTCAGTTGCTGCCAGCGCTGAAGCATCTCGGGAGAAATATCCTCTGCGGGAGTTTCCGCGGCAAAGATATCGCCTCTGCCTGCCGTTCCGCCAAACGGTTGGAGCAGTGCAGCCGACAGAAGTATCAGCAAAACTATTTTCTTCATCATTCTTTCTCCAGCGTTTCGAGGATATCCATGTCTTCGAGCAGCTCCAGGACCGCCAGAAACTCCATCGCGGCGATCACCTTGCGGTCTGATTCTTTCAGGGGCGCCGACGTCTGTTCACCCGTTTGGGTCGGCGCTTTCTGCTTCTGCACAGGCACCGCAGGTTTTTTGTCGTTTTGGGCCGGCGCAGATGCCGGGGCGAGAAGCAGCAACGGCAACAGCAGCGCCGGCAGCAATCGATTCATCATTGTTTCTGATCCCTTTATCCCTGTCCTTGTGCCAGAAGCACGAGCATTTCAAAGTCTTCAAGCAGCTCCATATCCTCTAAAAACTCCACCTCCGGTGTCAGGGCCAGGGTGTCTGCAGATTGATTCTGTGCTTGAGGGGAGGGCGAGGGCGTATTGCCCGGCTGTATCCATACCAGCAGCAGAAGCGCAGCTGCTGCAGACAGGGCGCCGCCCCATGCCAGCGGGCGGGCGATTTTTCTTTTTCTTCCCTGGTTTTCCACGCGGTCCATGACCCGGGCGCTGATGCGGCGGGCATCATGCGCTGTGACGGAGGTGTTCAGCGAGGGCAGGGCGTCCAATGTCTGCTGCATCTTCTCGAAGGCGAGGCGGCAGTTTTCGCAGTGGCGAAGATGCTCTTCGGCCAGCATTCTTTCCGCTGCCGGCAGTTCGTCATAATGCATCAGTGTCAGGCGCAGGCTCTGGCAGGTTTCGGCAGATTTTTCTATCATCACTTCATCCCTTTGCCGGCTCATCCAGCTCGCGTCGCAGCAGCTGGACGGCTCGATGCAGATGGGTTTTGACGGTTCCCTCTTCAAGGTTCAGGACGGCGGCGATTTCTTTGATGGAGAGCTCTTCGTAATGCCGCAGAACAAAAACGCTTTTCTGGCGTGGCGGCAGCTTGGAGAGAACGTGCCTGAGCTGCTGCCGCAGCTGCTGATCCTGCAGGTGGCGGTCGGGGCCACGGCCTGCCGGGTCGACAGCGATTTCGATGGGGTCCGGCTCCGATTCATCCTTGCGGAAAAAGAAAATCCGCCGCTTCAGTCTCTCCCGCCGCAGGTGGTCGATGGCGAGGCGACTGACGGTGCGGTAGAGCCAGGTCCCCAGGCTGCTTTCGCCGCGGAAGTCATCCAGTGAGCGGTGCAGGCGGAAAAAAGCTTCCTGCACGATCTCCTCGGCATCTTCGCGCCGATCGGTGAGGCGATAGGCCAGATTGACCAGGCGCGGCGACTGTTCCGCCACCAGCCGTTCGAAACTGCTGACGTCGCCGGCGCGAATCCCCGCCAACAATTGGTGATCCATGGACTCGCCGGGCGGTCGCAGATTTTCCTGTGCGGTTTTCTCCGGCATGGCAGCCGCGGCGCTCGAGTGCATCATTTATCTCTACTGATAATCCGGCGACGGATTGTTATAACCCGGGTTAATGGTCTTCTCCTGTTTCCTTTGACGAATCATTCTGGCAAAGGTTTACAGAATTTTACAGCAGATTGTTTTTTTGTCCGGAGTGAGCCGAAGGACGTGACAGGGGAGGCGGGATATAAGAAGAAGGCCGGCTCCTGGCAGGAACCGGCCCCGAAAAAACCTTAGAAACCGCTGTTGAACCGCGCCATTTTACGGGCTTTTTTGCGCAGGCGGCGTGCGGCCTCCGCCTCTTTACGCTTGCGGCGGACGCTGGGCTTCTCATAGAAGCGGCGGCGCTTCATGTCGCGGAAGAAGCCGTCCTGCTGCAGTTTGCGTTTCATCACTTTCATCGCTTTGTTCAGATTGTCGTCATAGACCTTGATTTCCATAACTACACTCCTTTCATCGAATGAGGGCATTAA
>JAXHUR010000133.1:0-4014 GCA_034189505.1 Thermodesulfobacteriota bacterium
AAGCAAAAAGCGCCAAATGCAAGGCGCGCGATTGTCGAGCAATGAGGCGTACTTACGTACGTCGAAGCAGCGAGAGCAATTGCAGCAACGCAGCAGTTGGTGAGTTTTTGCGACGCCATCTAATTTAGATTGACTTGAAGCGCGGCGCAATGAGATTTGATGTTAAAATTACTGAATTGTGCAGTTTTTTGTTGAGAAAAAGCAAATTGCTTTATGAGAGCTGCAGGTAAAGAATAAGGGGTATTTCAGCCTTATGCTTGCCTTAAGCTTAATGAAATGCATCAGCTGTGCCGACCAAGATTACTAATAAAGTCGTCAAATTTTTTAATTTTTTTTGTCAGGAAATGGTAGTAATTGTGGCCATTGGTTGAACCTTATTAAAGAGATATCTGTTGGGTGCGAGGAGGATACGCCATTTGGCGATTGACGGCCGGTGAATTGGCGGGACTTGGGGGCTGCCTGAGTCAGTCGAGAACTGCAAGGGAAAACGGCATTCCTCCAAGTTCGATCTGCTGTTCTATTTGCTCAGAGGCAAGATCGATGACGGTGATCTGTTTTTTGCTGCGGTTGGCGACGTAAAGCAGTTGGCGGGTTTCGGACTTTGCGAGAGTGGTCGGGTTGCTACCGGCGCGGATGGTGCGAAAGGATGTGGCCTGGTCGGGAACCAGCACGGACAGGCTTTGCCCCCCGGAATTGCTGACCAGAGCCTTGCGGTCTGAAAGGCTGAACAGGTAGTCCGGCTGAAAACCGACATCGATGGAGGCCAGTTGCCGGCCGCTGCCTTCTTCGTAGATGGAAACGGTCTGGGAGGCCTGTTCGGCGACATAGAGGTCGCCGGCAAAGAAAAGGGCACTGGCTGGATTCATGCCGACGGGAACGATGCCGCGGGTGCGAAGAGAGTGTGCATCGAGAATGAAAACCTGCTGCGAACGGGGCGCGACCACGGCAATGCGTGCGGGAGAGCCGGGTGTGTAGGCGATCCGCTCCGGCCGGTGCCCGATCCGAACCTGTTGTGAAACATGTCCGCTGGCAAGCTCCACCTTGAGAACCTGGCCAGTTGCGGCGTCGGACACGAATGCATAGCGAGCGTCCTCGGAGAGAACCAGATGCCGTGGCTCCATCGTGCGGGACAAAGTGATGCGGTCGATCAGGTGGCGGTTGAGGGCATCGAAGGTGAAAATGCTTCTTTCGCCGGTGCTGAGGACATGCAGGCGCCGCATGTCGGAGGCAACGGCGATTTCTCCCAGCGGTCCTGGGATGCCGAAAGAGGCAACCACCTCGTTGATATCAGAGCGTATGACGTAAATGGTGCCGATCCGGTCACACGACGCAAAAAGAAGGTCTCCTCCCAGGGTCTGTCCCTGCCCCCAAGCCTTGAAAACGGGCGCCGTGGGGCCACCGCTTTCGTCCGCAGCAAGATGCCAGTCGAGAAAAAGGCATTGACTGTCGGTGGCTTCAAGTTTAATCGGTTCAGGTAATGTCAATTCAAAAAGTTTCTGGTCCTCCGATGGGGGGATGGCCGATTTCCCGATTTTGAGACGGGAAAGGTAAAAACGGATCTTTCTGTAATCCCCTGGGGGGAGAGAGGCCAGTCCAAGGGCGCGCTGAGAGGCGCGATGTGGTCTGGAATCGACGTTCACCGGCCCGGTGCCCAGATCGACCCATCCCCCTTCGGAAAGCAGGGCAAGGCCATCAAGTGAAAAGGATATGCCCTCGGTAGAAGGCCCTGACTGCGAGAGATATATCGTCGTGAGTGCTTGGTCGGGCGAGAGTGCAATGCCGCGCTCAGTGGAAGGCGCAAGGCAGCCGGTGAGAACGAAAATGGCAGCAAGAGCAAGCAATATACGAAGAAAATGCATGAGCCGGTCCTAAAAAGATTTGCGTGCGCCGCCGATGGGAGCGGGGATGGTTTTTCCATTGGGAAGTGTGCCCGGAGTAGATGCGTCGATAGTCATGCCGTGCCCATGGCAGTATCCGCAACCGATCGGCGGCTGAGTTCCCCCACCGCCCCCCATAGGGTGGCAGGTAGCGCATCGCATTGCCGTATAGGGCGCCTCCGGTGAGTCGTGGTGCACGTAGCGCCAACTATTTGTTGCCCCCCCATATTGTGCTCCATCATCCTTGTGGCACTGCCGGCAGAGATATCCCATGCTGTTGTCTGCCGCATTCCCCTGCACCTGTCCCATCAAGGCGGAACCGTTGACACCGCGGCGGATCAGATAGGTATTGGGGGCGCCGTGAGGTTCATGACAGTCGAGGCAGGAAAGAACAAAGCCGCGGTTGATCCCCATGGCCGAATCGTAAGGAGCCTGAACCAGAATTTCGGTGGTGTAGGTATTGCGCCCATGCTTGTCGCCGGCCGAATAGCTCTCTCCGCCGGTGGTGCTCCAGTCGATGCGGGGGATCTGGCGGGACAGAGTCGAGCTGTAGACCTGCTCGGCGTGGCAGTCAAGGCAGAAACGATTATAGTCCGGCACCTGCGAGCCGTCGGCCAGAGCGGCGCCGAGACCGGCGGGTTCACGGCCGCCTGAGGGGCCGGCATACAGCGGATGTTCGTATTCCCCGTTATAGGTTGCCATGGTCTCGCCCGCATCATCCCCCCACAGGCTTTCGTGGTCGGTGGGGAGAGAAATGGCGGTAAAATCGGGATTCTGAGGGTACTCGCGATTCTGCCGGGCACGGTGAGCGTTGTGGCAGGCGCTGCACGGGGTGGAACTGGATTTGAAATAGCCGAATTTCTGGGAATGATTCCAGATGTCATACAGGTTGTGGTAGGAGGCGGACAGGCCGGCAAGAGGCTGATTAAAAGCCTCGAGGATGTTGATGGGCCCGCCGGTCAACCCTCCGAAGTTCCGACTGTAATCGTAGTTTTCCATCAAGGAGGCGGAGCGCTGGATGGATGACGCGCCGCTGTGGCAGTAAAAGCAGAAAACGTCCTCCATCTGGTAGGGTGCAAATGGTTGCGTGGAATCGAAAGGCGGTGCGAAAAGCGCGAAAGGGGAGGGTCCGCTGGCTTGAGGAACAGGCTCTTGCCCCCCCATGCTCGCGTGCTGTTCATGGCAATGAGCACAGTTGCCGGTGATATAGGGGCCGGGAGAGGCGACACCAGGCACCAGGCGGTGAACGCCTTCATCCGCGTCGCCGTGGGCTGAATCCCGATAGGGTCCTGCATAGCAGGGAGAGGTCAGGAGAAGGAAGACGAGAGCCTGTGCAAGCCCCAGGAAAAAATCTCGGTTTAGTTTAAAAACAATCATGACATTCCTCGTGGCTGTCCGGCAACCGGGCGCTCAATCCTTTGACGTATGGCACACGATGCAACCCTCTCCGAGGGAGCCAGCATAATTGAAACGCATCATCTTGTCGTAGGGAGAACCGTGGGCCCGATGGCAGCTCAGGCAGGTTACGATGGCTTCCCCCCCCTGCATGCCGACCTGGCTCAAGGGCCGCGATACATCGAAGCTGGCCACGGGTACCGCGGGTTGATACTGGTTGGTGTCGCCGCCGTAGCCCCTGACTTCGGAGTCGGCGGCGGTGTTGGCCATGTCATAGTCGGCGGGGTGGCGGATCCAGTTGCCAATACCCTCCTGGTCATGAAACTCGCCGTGGCAGCGAATGCAGAGGGAGCTTATGGTTGAATCGTTCCAGACCCCGTCTGCTCCCTTATACTGGTTGTGACTGCTGGGGGCGACGTTGAATTCCCACTGCGGGTCTTCGTAGCCGGCAATACCCACCAGCATGCGGTATCCTCCGGCGGGTTCCGGCCCGGGGGAGGTGATTGCTCCGCCACGTCCCTGGTGATGTCCCCCCCTGACGGCGGCAACCGGCTGCTCTTCGCCGTGGGTGCCGTGGCAGCCGTATGTCCCCGCGCAGCCCACCTGGTGACCGTCGGGCCAGCTTCCGCCGGCCGGGATGCTCCCATCCGCTGCCGCGTGGGTTCCGTCGAACCCGGGTGGCGACAGAAGGGAGCTGTCCGGGGGCGTCAATCCCATCACATTGTGTCCGCGGGAATCCATG
>JAXHUR010000134.1:0-3882 GCA_034189505.1 Thermodesulfobacteriota bacterium
CGATCAAGCCCTTGGTGACTTTCAAGTTGTCCAGTGAAGGGACATAATATTTGTTCTGGTGGATCATCTTGATCAGAAAACTGGGAGTGCCCGTGGTAAACCAATAGTTATCAAACTGCCGTCCATTTTTAAGAAACAGCAGGATGTCATAGGGATTGTAAACGGCCTCACCCAAAAAGTTATAGCCGTTATACCACTGGCGCACCTTTTCCCGGTCAACGCCTTTCAGGTGCGTGGCAAAGGTCGTATCAAGGTCATGTTCCGTATACCCGCAGAGGGTGGCATAATCAGGGTTGAGGCTGATGTCTTCAAGGTTGTTCAAGCCACTGAAGATCGACACCTTGCTGAACTTGCTGACCCCGGTCAGAAAAGCGAATTTGATGAAGGCATCACTGTCCTTGATGATGGAATACAGGTCTCTGAGAACTTCACGCCCCTGTTTCGCCACCTCGATCTGATCCAGGTTATCGACAATAAACTTGTCGTACTCGTCCACCAGCACGACGACCTTCCGGCCGTATTTCTCATGAGCATCCCGGATGAGCTGTTTAAAACAGCCGCCGATATCTTGCGGATCCCTGCAGGGGATATCTAACCGTCGCTGATTTTCTTCCAGGATATTGCCCACATCCTGCTTCATATCCTCCAGGCTGCGGGCCACGCCACCAAAACTGATCTTGATAACGGGATAAAGGGTGCCCCAATCCCACTTGTCTTCAATATTAAGCCCGTTGAACAGCTCTCTTTGTCCTTCAAACAGCGCCTGCAGAGTGGAGAGCAGCAGACTTTTGCCGAAGCGCCGGGGGCGGGAGAGAAAATAGTACTTCCCTTCGGTGGCCAGACGAAGGACCAGCGGGGTTTTATCTACATACGCATATCCTTCTTCGCGAATTTCACTGAAAGTCTGAATCCCGATGGGGAGTTTGGCAAGCTGGGTCATACATCCCTCCTGAAAACAGCCGTACCGGATAAAGCGATTTCGGCACGGTCATATTTCCTATCTTACCTGTTTGATCCAGCAGGTCAAAGGATGTTCTACAAGCTCACTCCTCTCCTTTCTGCACAACAACATAATTCTCCTTGATCACCTGCCGGAACCGCTCCCCCGTGGTCGACCAGTCGAGGACATCGACCTTGAAAGGCAGGGCGGATTCGGTGAAAGCTTCTTTTAATTCCGCCATCCGGCCCGGATCGAGAGGGTTTTCGGCCATAATCGCAAGATCAAGATCTGAAAAAGGCTTCAGATTTTCGCCATGGACACGTGATCCGAACGCCCACACGTCCAGCCTCGGCACATAAGTCCTAAAAATTTTAAGAACCATCTCCATTTCGGCAGGACGTACCTTGAGATCACCCATTGCGTCGCTTCAGCTCATCGCGAAGAAAATGCATCTCTGTAACAAAATCATCAAGCACCGCCAGCACTTCCTCCGCCTTGGCTTCATCGTAGGTGTGGCTGGTCATATTGCGCTTTTCCCTGAAAATTCGATATTGGGGGACTTGCCGGACCAGCCCCGCCTCGGCCCCCGTGCGCACCATGTCCATAAATGCCAAGCTGCGAATTTCCGCCGGATTGGGCGTTATCTGCTCCAACTGCCGGCGTAGCATTTTCGTACCGAGTTCGTAACTGAATTCAAATGCCTGAATCGTTGCCGCTCGGAATTGTTCGCGCAGCCCGTCATCGCTTTCAGCCAGATCGGAATGAAGGTATTCCAAACTGCGCTCCAGCTGTGAAAGGGCTTTTTCAAATGGCGAAATATCGAGTTTCATATTTTCCCATCAAAATCGGATGCTATTTGGCAGCCATCATGCCGCTACCAGGATTTCTCCCTCTTTTCGGGCAGTCTCGATGATCACGCTTGAATCATCTTCCCGCCACTGCCGGGAACCGCACGGGATCGGTTCAATTCGACTGTCCACACGCGCGGTAAGTCGCCAGAGTAGATTCACAACACTGCGATCCTGAAGTGAATCAAAACTTGGGGAAACGATGAGAAGATCAATATCGCTCCACTCATGAGTCCCCCCTTTGACCTGCGAACCAAATACCACCGTAAAGTCTACCTCTATTCCGGCTTGCTTGACTGCGTTCAGGTATTTTATGATTGAATCTCGAACATCCGGCTTAAGCATTCATGCAGCTCCTTGATTTTTCCCGGATATTCTTTGGTTCCCTAATTTTCAATGGCCCCGGTTCGCCAATACATTATTTGCTTTTCAATATTCGACATGGTATTGATTTTATTTCAATTTTCAGCGAAAGCAAGGGAAAGTCGATGGGAAGAAACGACTTCTCCCACTCCAGGCCTCCCCGCGAGGAGATGGAGTTTCTTTGAATCGTCATGCAAAAACAGAAAAGGGAAGCGATGCGGACGCACGAATAGCGCATGAACTGCGACCACCGCAGCCATCCGCTCACCTGTCAGGAAGGACTCTGTAAGAAAGGAACAGCAAGCAAGATACCGGGCACCCCCAAATGCCCGCTATCCTAGCCCGGGTTGTTCATGAAGCTTCGTCGCGAAACCGGCAAGTGTCTGCCAGATCAAGCCTGGCGCAGGGAGTTGCCCTGCAGACGTACTCACAGTACGTCGAAGCGCAAGCAGCGAGCACGGCTTGAGATGGCGGGCAATTGGCGGTTGCAGCAGAAGTTTTCATGAATAATCCGGGCTGGAATCAACTTTGTTTATTTACAATCGCCCCACGCAATTCATTAAATCGCTTGGTCAGGCCGAGCAACTCCTCGGGCGGGATCTGGCGGATCACATCGCCCGACTCTGAATCGACCACCTTCACTACGATTTCATTCAGATCGCGGTTTTTCTCGAAACGCACGCTATAGGCGCCATCTTCGGTCAGCTCATTGATACGCTCAAGCAGCGCAACAGAATCCGGCCGCGCTTCTTCAGCCTTCCCCACCGTCTTCTTCTCTACAACGGCGTCGGCCGCGCGCCGGGGATCGTTGGACTGGTCAACCGCACCCTGCTGCGTATTCTGTGGAATAAGTTGTTGTGCGGAAACAGCTTCGATTTTCATGACAACCCTCCTGCACCCTGGCCTCTTCTGGAAAAAACGGGGGACCCGTGGGTCCCCCGGAAGAGCCTAACGTGTTTCTCTTTAGCCGAGCAGCGAAAGGGCCAGCTGCGGGGCCTGGTTGGCCTGGGCCAGAATCGAGACACCGGCCTGCTGCAGGATGTTGAACTTGGTCATGTTCGAAGTTTCCTGGGCGATATCGGCGTCCAGGATACGGCTGCGGGCGGCCGATACGTTTTCAGAAACGTTGGAGAGGTTGGCAATTGTTGATTCAAGGCGGTTTTGCACAGCACCGAGATCTCCCCGGCTCGAATCCACAGCCCCAATTGCTAAATCAATCTTGGTAATGGCGGATTGGGCCGCGCTAAAAGTAAGAACATTGAGTGCGTTAATGGACAACGCAGCAGCACCAGCGCCAGCAATTTCCACAGCAATCGTCTGGTCTGCATCGGCGCCAATCTGGAATACCATCGCGTTGGCTGATCCAGAAAAACCACCACTAAGCAGCGTCTGATTATTAAAGGAGGTGTCCGTCGAGATACGGTCGATCTCAGTAACCAGCTGCTGAAATTCAGCATCCAGGGACTTTTGGTCATCGACCGTATTAGTGCCGTTGGAGGACTGCACCGCCAGTTCGCGCATACGCTGCAGCAGGCTAGTGGTCTCCTGCAAAGCGCCTTCAGCAGTTTGCGCCAAAGAAATACCATCGTTGGCATTACGTACTGCCTGGTTCAGACCCCGGACCTGGGAGGTCATGCGGTTGGAGATTGCCAAACCGGCAGCGTCGTCTTTTGCGCTGTTAATGCGCAGGCCTGAGGACAAGCGCTGCATGGCAGTGCCAAGGGCACTCTG
>JAXHUR010000135.1:0-3819 GCA_034189505.1 Thermodesulfobacteriota bacterium
GCCTGGCCAAGCGCAACCGGACGGAATTTTACAAACTGCTCAATCGCCACCATATTGCCCCGGCACTATTTAAGTAGGTTCTCCGCCCGCGCCCATTCAGCATCCTATGAAGGCAGCAGGTAATCTCCATTTGCTTCCACATACGGCTTTCCGGAAGAGTGTGTCTCAGGAAAGAGACAAAGGCCCATTACCGTGTTTTTACTGACATTTCGAAAAAAAATGTCAGTATGCCGACGCAGACGGCAAACCTGTGTCTTCAAAAGGCGACAGAATTGGGTCGGGGATTCCTGAAATAGCCGCGTGCGCTGTCTATCCGTTTGCGGGACTGTTGGCTTGGCACTTTGTTTGCTTGTTAAAGTAAGTGTATGGTTTTTGAGGGAAGTAATTTTTCAGGATTTCTCTTGTCAGGTTCGACCTTTGTTTGAACTTTTAGCGTAAAATGAGGAGTTTCCCTTGAAAAATTCCATTTGGCGTTCATTTGCCGTATTGGGCGTTGCCATGGTCGTAGGGCTTGCCGCCTACGCCGGACAGACCGGATACCCCGATGATATGGAGGTACGCCGCATCGCTGCACTTCCTGAAGTTCGCTCGCTGGAGTATGATGGCGTTCGCTTGAGTTATCGCCTTGGCGAGGTGATGACTCAGGATCGTCCATATCTGGCGGGGAGCCAGGATCTTCCCCCGAAAAGCGATCTGCAGATTTTCGCATCACTGACCGATGCGGAAAGTGGCCACGCGCTTGATGGCGCTCAGGTTTATTTCAATGCAGAAACTCCGATAGGAGTTGAAGTCACGGCCATTGGCAAAAAGGCAGCCTGGGGGTATTATACGGTGCTGACGGAGGCACGCAGCGGACGCTATGAATTCACTTTTACCGCCCAGCTTGGAGATGGTTTTGTGGAAGATCGTTTTTGCTACGATTTCAACTGATAGAATCGGTTCAATTCAGACAACTCGGTTTGACCTGTTTTTATTCCCGTCCGGCGGCTCCTGCCCTTCCGTTGGACGGGTTTTTTTCGCCATGGAGACTTCATTATGATTCGTAAAGTCGTGATTGGATCTATGTCCGTCCTTCTGTTGCTGCCCTCCGGCGGTCTGGCTGAAACCCGTTATGTCAGTGATCAGCTGGTGATCACATTGCGAGAAGCTGCACGTGACTCTGCGCCGATGATCAAGACTCTGCGCACCGACACCCCGGTCGAGATTCTTGGCGAACAGGGGGCGTTTTTCCGTGTCCGTGAGCCGGGAGGCAAGGAGGGTTATGTCCTCAAGCAGTATATCAGCCCTCATTTGCCGAAGCCTCGCCAGATCGATAATCTGAAGAAAGAAAAAGCGTCTCTGGACGGCATGCTGAAAAAGTGCCGGGAAGAGCTTTCAACCCTGCGCGATTCCTCAAAGGATGTGCGCGCTCAGGACCGGGAGCGGATCGCCGAGCTGGAGGCCTTGATTGCCGATCTGGAACAGGAAAAACAGACCCGCATGGAAAACTACGATGCAATCCGTGAAAAATATGAAAAGCTCAAAGCCCAATCGGAAAACGTCGTTCAGTTGGCTGAGGAGAATAAGCGGCTGCAAGCCGACTCTTCCCGTTTGAGCGAGGACAATGCCCGTTTAGCCGAGCAGAATCAGAAGCTGATGATGAAGGGAATTATTCAATGGTTTCTTGCCGGGGGCGGGGTCTTTTTTGTCGGCTGGCTCAGCGGAAAGTTTTCCCGCCGCAAAAAGTCTTCATTCATGGGGTGATGGTGTCGCAACGGGAAAAAGATATAAAAAAATGGGCGGCCAGAAAGGCCGCCCTCATTGAAGTGGAATCTTAATGTTTTGAGTGGTGCTGATCAGGCTTCTTTCGGCAGCGCCTTGAGCAACTCGCGGTTCATGCGGGCGATGAAGGAGACGCTGATCCCCTTCGGGCATGCCGCTTCGCATTCGTAGTGGTTGGTGCAGTTGCCGAAGCCTTCGGCGTCCATCGCTTCAACCATGGCCCGGACACGGCGTGCGGCTTCCACCTGACCCTGGGGCAGCAGCGCAAGCTGCGAAACCTTGGCCGAGGTGAACAGCATGGCGGACGCATTGGGGCAGGCTGCCACACAGGCGCCGCAGCCGATGCAGGCTGCGGCATCCATAGCGGCGTCGGCATCAGGCTTGGGAATGACCGTGGCGTTCGAATCGGGCACGCCGCCATTGTGGGTGGAACCGCCCGAGGGGCAGCCGCCGGTGTGACAGCTCACATAGCCATAGGCCTGCATGATGCGGTCAAGGGCGTTTCTGTCGACAACCAGGTCTTTGACGATGGGGAAGGCCCTGGAGCGCCAAGGCTCAACGAAGACCGAGTCTCCGTCTTTGAAGCGCCGCATGTGCAGCTGGCATACGGTAATTTCCTCGTCGGGGCCATGAGCGATGCCGTTAATCACCTGCGAGCACATGCCGCAGATTCCCTCGCGGCAATCGTGATCGAAGGCGATGGGTTCGATCCCCTTTTTGATCAGATCCTCGTTGACTTCGTCGAGCATTTCGAGAAAAGACGAATCGGGGCTGACATCCTTGGCTTCGTACTTTTCCAGTTTGCCTTTGTCGTTGGGCCCCTTCTGCCGCCAAACGTACAGTGTGAGATTCATTATTTGTAACTCCTTACGGCAAGTTTGACATTTTCAAATTTCAGGGGCTCTTTGTGCAACTCGGGCTCCTTGCCCACGCCCTTGAACTCCCAGGCAGCTACATATGCGAAGTTTTCATCGTCGCGCATGGCTTCGCCGTCCTCGGTCTGATGTTCGACACGGAAGTGTCCGCCGCAGGATTCTTCACGGTGCAGCGCATCCTTGGCCATGATCTCGGCGAACTCCAGGAAATCTGCGAGACGACCGGCATTTTCGAGCTGCTGATTGAAGTCCCCGTTCTCCCCGGTAACCTTGACGTTGTTCCAGAACTCGTCGCGGATCTTGGGGATTTCCTGAAGAGCCTTGTTAAGGCTCTCCTTGCTGCGGGCCATGCCGACGTTTTCCCACATGACGCGGCCGAGCTGGCGGTGAAGTTCCGCCGGGGTTTTCTTGCCGTTGATCGAGAGAAGCTTGTTGCTTTGCGCCTCGACATCTTCCACCGATTTCTTGAATTCGGGATGATCGGTGGTGACTTTGCCGGGGGTAATGCGTGCCAGGTAATCGGCAATGGTATTGGGAATGACGAAATAACCATCAGCCAGGCCCTGCATCAGAGCCGAGGCCCCGAGGCGGTTCGCGCCATGCACCGAGAAGTTGGCTTCACCCAGGACAAAAAGACCGGGTACGTTGCTCATGCAATTGTAGTCAACCCACAGGCCGCCCATGGAATAGTGAGGCGCAGGGTAAATGCGCATCGGCCTCTTATAGGCATCCTCGTCGGTGATCTTCTCGTACATCTGGAACAGGTTGCCGTAGCGGGCGCGGATGGTGTCTTCACCGACGCGCTCGATGGCGTCGGCGAAGTCGAGGTAGACGCCGCGCCCGCCGGGGCCGACCCCACGACCGTCGTCGCACTGCTCTTTTGCGGCACGTGATGCGATATCGCGGGGGGCAAGATTGCCAAAGGAAGGATACTTGCGCTCCAGGTAGTAGTCGCGGGCCTCTTCCGGGATTTCTCCCGGGGGTTTGCCTATGTCCTCTTTCTTTTTGGGAACCCAGCAGCGACCGTCGTTACGCAGCGATTCGGACATCAGGGTCAGCTTGGACTGATGCTCGCCGTGCTGCGGGATGCAGGTCGGGTGGATCTGGGTGTAGCAGGGATTGGCAAAAAAAGCGCCTTTTTTTGCAGCTTTCCAGGCGGCCGTAACGCTGCAGCCCATGGCGT
>JAXHUR010000136.1:0-2094 GCA_034189505.1 Thermodesulfobacteriota bacterium
CAGGACGCTGACGGCGCGCGTCACGGAGAGGTCCCAGTTGGACATCCCTTCGCTGCGCACCGGAGTATCGTCGGTGTGCCCCTCGATGCGCAGATTAAAAGGCAGCGGCTCAACCATGGCCGCCACCTTGCGCAGCACCGGATAGGCCTCGATGCGCACCTTGGTGCTGCCGGGCGTGAACAGAACCGCGTCATTGACTCTTAGAACCACGGCCCCGCGATCCTTGACCAGGGTGATGTCGCGATCGAGCTTGAGGCGCTGCAGCTGTACGATCAGTCGCTTGTACACGCGCGAAGTGTAATCGTCCATGATGGGAAGAAATTCCACCACCCGCGGTTTGTCCAGCGAAGTTTCCGTCTGACTGCTCAACACCCCGAACGCCCCTTTAAGAGAGCCCATTACCTCCTTGAACTTCATCTTGTCGAGCTGGGCCATGGACAACAATAGAACAAAGAACGTCAACAGGAGGGTGACCATGTCGCTGTAGGTGACCATCCACAAGGGAGCGCCCGCCGCTTTTTTCTTCTTTTTTTTCGGTCCGCCGTTGTTCTCTTCAGACACGGTCTACCCCTTTTTCTTGTTGAAGAAACTGGCCCGGTACTTGGGCGCGACAAAGGCGTGCAGCTTCTGCTCCATGATGCGCGGATTCTCTCCGGCAAGAATCGATTTCATTCCTTCGGAAATCAGCGTTTTTTTCAGCACTTCAGACTGGCTGCGGTTGCGCAGCTTGCCGGAAACGGGCAGAAAGAAGACGTTGGCCATCACCGCTCCGTAGAATGTCGTCAGCAGAGCCATGGCCATGGCCGGCCCGATGGTGGAGGGGTCGCTCATGGTCTGCAGCATCTGCACCAGGCCGATCAGAGTACCGATCATTCCCATCGCCGGTGCATAGGTTCCCATGGCCACAAAAATATCGGCCCCCTCTTCATGACGTTCAATGATGTACTCGATCTCCCGGTCGAGCATCTCCTTCATGGCCTCCGGCTCCTGACCATCCACCGCCATCTGCACCCCTTTGATGAAAAAGGGATCCTTGATCTCAGGAATCACCGACTGCAGGGAGAGAATCCCCTCTTTGCGCGCCTTGTTGGAATAGCGGATCAAGGCGTCGATGGTGTCCGAAGGCTTCTCCTCCTTGTGAAAGAACGCCTTTTTCAGAACGCCAAACGCTCTGGAGACCTCCTTGAAAGGATAGTGCACCAGCGTTGCGCCGACGGTCCCGCCACTTACGACGATAAGGGCAGCGAAATCGATGAAAATCGTGATGCCGCTGCCGGACATGATCGCCATGATCATCAGTCCGAACGCAGCGACGATGCCGACAATGGTAGAAAGGTCCATATGGGAAAACCTCGAGTTGGTCGTTTTCACGCAGCGCCGGGCATCTCAGGCGCCCGGCAACCCTAGAATGAGCAAATGCTGTGCCATGAATGAGGATAATTTGAATCGGGCAAAAACAAAGGGCGGACGCAGTCCGCCCCTACCATCGCCGCGCCCTGTCGCCGTCCTTTACCCTGGTTCCTGCAAGGGCATCTTCCAATTCACCGGCGTGCCATGTTTGACCAGGGCGCACATCGGTGCGCCCCTACGAGAGCACACAGCGTCAATCGCACCAGACACAGGTGTCAAAAAAAGGGCCGCCCCTGCGGGAACGGCCCTCTATGTCAACTCCTTGACTTCTGCTTAACGCTTGAGATTGATCAGCTCGGCCAACAGCTCGTCGGTGGTGGTGATGATCTTGGAGTTGGCCTGGAAGCCGCGCTGGGTGGTGATCATCTTGACGAACTCCTGCGCCAGATCGACGTTGGACTGCTCGAGGGCGTTGGTGAATATTTTGCCCAACTCGGAGCCGGGCACGCCGGTGCGGATATCCCCCGAGGCGTCCGTCGCCTCATACAGGTTGCTGCCCGCTTTGGCCAGTCCACCGGGGTTGGGGAATTTGGCCAAGGCAATCTGGCTGACTTTCATCCGCTCGCCGTTGGAATAGTTGGCGGTCACCACGCCATCGCCATCAATAGCAATTTTGACCAGCGAACCGGCCCCATAACCGTCCTGGCTCTGGGAGATGACGATAGAATCACTGCTATACTGGGT
>JAXHUR010000136.1:2194-3801 GCA_034189505.1 Thermodesulfobacteriota bacterium
ACGCTCATGGCGTTGCCGTTGGTGTTGAGGCCGGATACGCCGGTGTAGAGTGCGCTGTTGATCCCCATGTGCTTTATCCTCCGTGGTGAGGGGCCGCCTCTGTCGGTCGGCGGCCCGCGAACCTCCTCGTTGAGGACCGGTTCGGGTTAAAATCTGTCAGTTGTTCTCAGTCCGTTGTCCGTTGTTACGTTGTCCGTTGTTAAAAATCAAAATCTTCAAGCGATGACTGCGCTGTCGATATTGGTGAAGACATTGCCTCGCAGGTTGTCCTGGCCGACGACGGTGACGACCGTGTTGTTCTTGACGCTGACCACCAGGGCGTTGTCATCGAGCATGACCAGTGAATCGCGGCCGCCTTTGCTCTGCACCGTGTCGACGGCGGTCTGCAGGCGCGCCATGTCGGCGTCGCTGAAGCGGATGCCGCGGCTTTCCATGCGGGCCTGGGCGTGACGGGAGAACTGAAGTTCAGACTTGCCCTTGAGCTGTCCCTGGAAAACCTCGTCAAAGGATGGCCCGGACGGACGCCTTGCGCCCTGAGCCCCCGACGGAGGGGTCTGCCGCGTCGGCGGAGCGACCGGTGGGTTATAGATCCCGAATTTATCCGTCATAATCACAGATCCCGTACGCTGGCGATGTGCCCGAGCAGAAACTCGCCTGCGTCGGAAACCAGCCAGTGGCCGTCGCCGCGCATGTCGACGCCGCGAATGGTGCTTTTCACCAGCGCCTCGGTCGGCAGTATTTCATCCTGTGCATTGAGCGCCTTGACCACCAGTTGATAATCCCCTTCCGGGAGAGGATTGCCGTCGAGGCCGCTTCCATCCCAATCGATGAAATGCTCGCCCGCGGCGGTTTCCTGCACCGGGATCGAGGCCTTGTTGACGCCGTTGCCGTCGATCACATGCAGGCTGACATCGGACGCTTCACTTTCCAGCCGGTATCCCAATTTCATCGGCTCGCCGCTGAAGCGGAACTGCCCGTTGTCGGCGACGACTTCCTTGCCGATCATGGAGAGCGCGGAGAGTCGTTCCATTTCGCCGGAGCTGGTCACGACTTCACCCAGGTTGTTGTTGACTTCAAAAAGCTGCTCCAGCGAACTGAACTGGGCAAGCTGAGCGGTGAATTCAGTGGGATCCTCAGGGTTCATCGGATCCTGATTCTGCAGCTGGGTCACGAGCAGAAGAAGGAAGTCCTCCTTGCCCATGGTGCCGGCGCCCATCGCCTGGGCAAAAGAGCCCGAAGCGGCGGCTGTTGCATTGGTTGTATCGGTGATGGCGGACATAAAGATGTCACCTCCCTTGCTTAATGCTTAACCTTGCTCAAATGTGCAGGCTGATGCCCTGGCCTGCGCTCATGGCGGAGAGAGCCGCCTGCCGTTCCTGCTCCACCACAGCTTCAGAGACCACGGGACCCTGACTGAAACGGCGCCCATGCGGCTGCCCCTGAGAGCCCTGGCCGAACAGGGTGTCGCGCCCCGCCGACTGGCGTGAGTCAAGGCTGACCTCCACATCGTCGAGCTGCAGCCCCTGCTGCGCAAACGCTTCGCGCAGGCGCGGCATGTGGCGTTCGAGGACTTCCTGCACCTGGGCCGTCTGGGCCTGGATATGGGC
>JAXHUR010000137.1:0-3650 GCA_034189505.1 Thermodesulfobacteriota bacterium
CGGCAGTTTGATAACTATTGGTTTACCACGGGCACTCCCAGTTTTCTGATCAAGATGATCCACCAGAACAAATATTATGTCCCTTCACTGGACAACTTGAAAGTCACCAAGGGCTTGATCGGCAGCTATGATATTGAAAACATTCAACTGGAACCGATCATGTTTCAGACCGGGTATCTGACTATCAAAGAGCAGATCCAGGTTGGGGCCATCACCATGTATCAGCTGTGCTTTCCCAATCTGGAGACCCGCTATTCCTTCAACGAGCATATCCTAAGTTATCTGACCGGTCAGCAGGCGGAGAAAACCCGCTATCAGTCAGAGATTTTTCAGACACTGACTGCGGTGGATATGGACGGTTTTGAGCAGACCCTCAAGGCGTTGTTCGCCTCCATCCCCTATCATAATTACGTCAACAACACGATCGGCAGTTACGAGGGTTACTACGCCAGTGTCATCTACGCTTATCTGGCCAGCCTGGGGCTCGACGTGGTCGCCGAAGATGTCACCAGCAAAGGACGGATCGACCTGACCGTCCGCATGGAAAACGCCATATATATACTCGAATTCAAGGTCGATGGCAGCGGCGATGCCCTGGCACAGATCAAAGAGCGCAACTACCATCAGAAATATCAGAGTGCAGGAAAAGAGATACTTCTGATCGGCATCGACTTTGATTCGACGATCCGGAACATTGCCCGCTTTGCGTGGGAAAAGGCATAGCCCGGGTTAGCCTACCCCTGCAGCCGAACTCCTTTGAGCTTCATGATTTTTTTCAGCCAGTCCAGCGCCCCGGCGGATTGCTGCCAGGTTTCGCGCATCTTTTCGCGATAGAGCCAGGCCTGATCTTCGCCGCCGATGTGAATGCCGAATTCCGACATTGCCGGTTTTTTGATGCGGGCGCGAGTCAGATAACGGGCGACCAGCGGGTAGGCGGCGATGGCCTCCTCGGCCAGCGGTTGGGCGCTTTTGAGGCGGCCGAGGCGATACAGGGCGAGGAGTCTTCCATAGACGGTCTCCACAAAAACATCATTGGGAAACATCTCGGTAATGGCAAGGGCGCGCTCGTTTTCCCCGCGGCGCAGCAAGTCGTTTAGATATTCGCGGTGCAGGCCTTGATTGTCATGAGGGTTGATTTCAAAGACAAATTCGGCGAGGCGATCTGCTTCCTGCAGATCCTCAAAACCGTACCTCGTCATGGCATAAAGGCGGTTGAGGCTGCGAAGAGCCGGGCGGTTGGAGAGGCGGTTCCACAACAGGCAGGGCTTTTTTATGCCGGCGAGATTTTTCTCGATAATGGCGACGGCACGCCGGAGCAGGGGCACGATGCCCTCGCGACTCAGGACCGGTTGAGGCATGTCGGGGTAGAGGAAGAGGGTCGTCACCAGGTCGTCGAGGATGTCGAGACTGTCGGCGGCCTCCGGGTGCTGCTCGAGAAAGCCGATCCACTGCTCGGACTGCTCAGGCTCCCAGCCTTCCCAGTGCTGCACTGGGAAATCCTGGAAGCCGAAGGGTTTGTCGAGTTGGATGACGGCATGCCATTGCGCTTCGAGCTTTTCGATCTCAGGGGGCGGCTCAAGAACAAGGCTCAATTCCGGTTCGGGTTGTTCTGAATTTTCCCGCTCCAGGTCTTCTGCCGTCTGTTCTTCAATTTGCTTCATCGCCTTATCAAGCTCTTTGCCTGAGAGGCCCAATCTGCGCAGGTAGCCGGCAACTTCATCCTTATCGTCGAGGTCGAGGACGTTTTCGTCCGTGCAGTAGCTGGGCAATGGGCGTTCGATGGCAAGGTCGACCCAATCGAGCAGACGCAGGCTGGTTTCATCGAGATCTTCATCGTCATCGAGATCATCGTCGGTAAAGACGTGATGATCGTTGAGCAAAGCCGCTGCGTAGTGCGGATTGTCGATCAGTTCTTCAAGAATATCGGTGATATGTTCGATTGTTTCCGGCGGCCATTGAGAGCGCTGCAGCGTGCGCAGCCAGAACTCGGCGCGGGTTGAGATTTGGTCGAAGTGCTCCTCCATGGCCAGTAACTGCATCTCGAGAATGGAGCAGGACGGTGCTGCGGGCTCGTCACGCAGGGCGTTGGTGAAGGCCTCGCGACCGCCTTCCAGGTCTCCGTTGTCGAGGTAGATTGCCGCAAGCCGTTGCCAGGCTCCGGCCCGCAGGGGGGATTTGGTCGGCTCCTGGCTGATGCGCTCCAGCAGTTCGAGTTTCTCGTCGACTTGATCGAGTTCATCGTAGGCATCGCAGAGGGTTTGCAATGCGAAGTCATCCATGGGTCCGGCTTTTTTGATGGGTTTTTCAAAATGGGGGCGCAACAGTTCGAGGGCGACCAGCGGGCGGTCATTTTCCAGATTTTCTATCGCTGCGGTTGCCAACGCCTCCAGCGGCAGAGTCCTTTGACTTGCGGCCTGCTCGATCTGATCAGATGACAGGTTGCTCAAAACCAGCGGCCACATGACCATGGGATCAAGGACGGGAAAGGGGGGCGCATTGCTGCAGCATTTTTTGTATTTGTGTCCCGAACCGCAAGGGCAGGGATCGTTGCGGTTGGGTTTGGGAAGGGGGCGCGGGCGGAAGTTGTTGTCCGGCAGCGGAGTCGCGTTCCAGATCATGTAGCTGACGGGGACGGCCATGGCGCGGAACAGATCATCAGGGGCGTTTTTCATTTCGCCCAGGGCGAAGTCCGGCAGATGATCGGCCAGCCAGGTCCGGAAAAGCTCAGGATCTTCATCTTCGAGAATACGGGCTACGGCCTGCGGCAGAAGCCGCTCGAGGTCGATGGGGCCTTCGGCCGGGCCGTTAAAGTCAGTGGTGTTCGGCATGATTTTTGTCCTCCCCTTGGGTATATGAGTGAGTGCCGGATAATATAACAAAAAAATTAATTTACGTCGCCCTGTGAAATAAATACCTCCATCTTGAGATCGGGGTTCTGGCTGAGACTTCCCCCCTCCACGTGAAGCGCTGGAGACTGGCACAGGAAATGACGACCAGGTTTGGCCGGGATGTGGACTGGCGCAGTCGACGACAGTTTTTCGCATGCAGGTGATCGCCCATGGCAGGCGCATCTGGTGCGCCGATGAGATGCGCGTGAGGAAATCGGGTCTTCCCCGGGAGAGTCGCGAGTCGTTCGCCCTCCTGGGAAAAGCCGGGGTTCTCGATGGTGAATTGTCTGCGCGTCTGCAGGTTGCTCATTTGGTATATTTCGTTCTTCTTATAAGTAAAAAACCTTGATTTTATTCAGCCACAATAGTATTAATGAGCATCTGTGCGCTGATTGCTCTGATTTTCACTGAAATGGTTTGATCCCTGGAGGGGGAACTGTATGCCACCGCGCTTTAACACCGCCCGCCTGTCGGCCGAAGTGGGCGGTCTTGATCTGCCTGCCCTGGCCCTGTCGGGCACGGAGGGGCTATCCCAGCCTTTTCGCTATGTTCTTGATATTCTTGCCCCGCCCGGTTTCTATGCTGCTGAACTGCTCGACCTGCCGGCGAGAATCACCCTCGCCGGCTGCGACGGATGCTCCCGTACCCTGGCCGGCATCGTCACCGCCCTTGAGCAACAGAATCCTCACCCTGACGGGCGCTGCTGCTTGCGTCTTTCCGTAGAATCGTCCCTGGCGCGGCTGCGACTGCAGCACGACACGC
>JAXHUR010000138.1:0-3636 GCA_034189505.1 Thermodesulfobacteriota bacterium
CCCACTTCGCCAGGGGACGCATGAAGCCATCCCTGGCGCTTACTGTCGCTTTGCCTGGCGACAGATACCCCTGGCGAAGTGGGCCCCCGATCTCCTTTTTTGAACGCCTCACGCCTCACGCTCCTTCCCTTTTCGCTTGCTGATTCGACGAAAAATCAACGGCAGAGGGTTCCTCCCCTGCCGATAGGCTCGATTCAGCTCTTCCGGATCAACACCGGCGGATGCGGCAAGAAGAACATACTGGTTGTACAGGGTAGTTCTGAGCAGGCCTTGTTTCTTCCAGCGTCGCGCTGAGGTGATCAGCGACTGGTTCAGAGTGACAACCTTCCCCTCCCGGCGCGCTTTGCGGACCATCTCAACATCTTCCATGATGGGGATTTCTGCAAATCGGCCCATCCTTTCGAACAGCTCGCGCCTGAGAAACAGCCCCTGGTCGCCGTAAGGCCGTTTGAACCAGCGGGAACGCAGGTTCGTACCCCAGGAGATCAGGGAAAAACCTGGAGATTTTTCATCCATGCTGAAGCGAAAGGCCCCCAATGCAACCTCAGGGCGCTTCAGGGCGCGGCGCACGTGCGTGTCCCAACTTTTCGGCAGGCGACAATCTGCGTGTAGAAACAGCAGGATGTCGCCCGAAGCCTGTGCGGCGCCGGCATTCATCTGCCGCGCCCGGCCGGGGCGGCTGCGGCACACCAGGGCTCCAGCTTTTTGCGCCAGATCAGAGGTGCCGTCATCGCTGCCGCCGTCAGCCACCAGGCATTCGACGTTGAATCCTTCCAGAACATCAGAAATTCCCTTCTCGATATGCGCCTTTTCGTTGAGGGCGGGAATAATGACCGAAATTTTCTGCGGCAGATCCTCGACTTCATCCACATCGGAGAGAGTCGGCAGGAGTTTTATCTTCCGGGGAGATGCGGCGAGGGTCTGCTCGAGAACCTGCGCCGTGCCCCAGTCGATTGCGCGGAACAGCTCCGGCTGCGGGCGATTGAGGCCGATCAGGTAATAACCGCCGTCATGGGCGGGGCCGATGACGCAGGGTTCTTCTTCAAGCATTTCAAAGGCCCGGGCGATCGTATCGCTGCGGTTTTCAGGGCAATCGCAGCCGACAACGACCACCCGCCGCGCGCCGCGGCCGAAATGCTCCTGAAATGCGCGGTTTATCCGCGACCCCAGATCATCCTCCCCCTGATCAACATACGTCGGTCGGGTCCCGAGCCACTGCCGCATCTGGCCGACGCTGCCGTTGGTAAAGCGGACCTCGACCGGGACTCCAACGGCCAGCGCCTGCTTCAGGGTGAATTCAGTCATGCGGCGCTGCAGCTCGGCAGCGCCATCAGCGTCCAGGGTGGGAATCAGGCGTGTCTTGGCACGTCCGGGAACTGGGAAACGGGTGAAGATTACAAGTCTATCCATTTGGTTCTTATAAAAAATCCAGAATTTTCTGCATAAGACGCTCAATAGCACGGGCGGTGAAAAAATTCACTCTACCATGATCGCCCTTCCCCAAGAAAGCAGATCCAGGCCACTGTAAAGGATTTGTCGGTTGCCGATTGAAAAAAGTGGGATAGGCTTATTAATCTTATCCATTCACCTTGCATGGGAGTTGCGACCCCATGCTGAACAGTTACTATTAATAAAAGTTTCGTTGTTGTTGACAAAAAGAATCTACAAACCGCTTTTCAGGATGAGGCACATCATGAACCCTCTGGAAAAGGTTTCGCGGCGGCGCTTCATGCACACCCTCGGCGCCGGCGTCTTTCTCGCAGCCGCCCACACGGCATTCCCCCTGCCCCTGTGGGCACGTGCTGAGCAGTGGGGGCTCGAGGGGCTGCCTCCGGCGCGCGACCGCTACGATCTGACCATCGGCTATTCGCCCCTGTTTATCGATGGCCGCGAGGGGACAGCCACGGGCATCAACGGAACGGTGCCCGGTCCGCTGGTGCGACTGCGCGAGGGGGACGATGTCACCCTCAACGTGACAAACGCCCTGATGGATACGGAACACTCCTCCATTCACTGGCATGGCATCCTGGTTCCCTTCCCCATGGACGGCGTGCCGGGCGTCAACTTCGCCGGCATTGCGCCGGGGGAGACCTACCATTACCGCTACAGGGTGGCTCAGGCCGGCACCTACTGGTACCACAGCCATTCATTCCTGCAGGAGCAGTCGGGCACCTACGGCCCTCTGATCGTCGACCCCAAAGACGGCGAGCCCTGGGATTACGACCGCGATTATGTGGTGGTGCTTTCAGACTGGTCATTTGAGAAGCCGGAGACCCTCTTTCGCAACATCAACCTGCTGGGGCATTATTACAACTTTCAGCAACGCACGCTGGGAGACTTCATCAGGGACGTTCGCGCCGACGGCTTTAAAAAGACTCTGGACGAGCGCATGGCCTGGGGCAGGATGCGCATGAGCCCGGTGGATCTGGCGGATGTGACCGGCGCGGCCTATACCTACCTGATGAACGGCAACAGCCCGGATATGAACTGGACGGCGCTGTTCAACCCCGGCGAGACCATCCGGCTGCGCTTTATCAACGCTTCGGCCATGAGCAACTTCGACGTGCGCATCCCCGGGCTTGACATGGACGTGGTGATGGCCGACGGCAAGGCGGTCAAGCCGGTGCGGGTGCAGGAGTTTCGCATCGGCGTCGCTGAAACCTACGATGTTCTGGTCCACCCCAGGCAGGACCGCCCTTTCACTCTGTTTGCCGAATCCCTCGACCGCAGCGGCTACGCTCGCGGCACACTGTCTCCCGAACCGGGGCTGAAAGCGCCCGTGCCGCCGCTGCGGCCGCGGCCAGTGCGCCAGCTTGACGACATCGGCATGGGCATGATGCTGGGCGGCGGCCATGGAGACATGGGACAGGGGAACATGAGTGAGGAAGGGATGGATCATGGTCGGATGGGGGATAGTGAAGAGAGGCGCCACGACCCGCGCATTCCCGGTCCCAATGGACCTGAGCCGTTCCTGCCTGATCGGAAAACCTCTTCCAGCGTGGCCATGATCATCAAAAATCCCCGCTATCGGCTCGATGAGCCGGGCCTGGGGCTGGGCGAGGACGGATGGAAAGTTCTCACCTACCAGGATCTTGTCTCGGATGAACCGCAGGAGTATGCCGAGACTGCCGACCGGGAGATGACGATCAACATCACCGCCAACATGGAACGCTACATGTTTTCCTTTGACGGGATGAAATACTCCGAACACCCAGGCCCTTACCTGTTTCGCCACAACGAGCGGCTGCGCCTGTTCCTGGTCAATCACACCATGATGGAGCACCCGATTCACCTGCACGGCATGTGGATGCAGCTTGAAAACGGCGCTGACGAGCTGCCTTATAAACACACGATCCTGGTCAAACCCGGTGAAGTGCTCTCGACCCTGATCACGCCCATCGAGAAGGGTGACTGGGCCTTTCACTGCCACCTGCTCTATCACATGGAAGCCGGGATGTTTCAGGTGGTGCGGGTTGTTTGAGGGATGGGATGTGTGGAGCGTGATGGATAAAGCGTGATGGATAAAGCGTGATGGGTGAGGCGTGATGGGTGAGGCGTGATGGGTGAGGCGTGATGGGTGAGGCGTGATGGGTGAGGCGTGATGGGTGAGGCGTGATGGGTGAGGCGTGATGGGTG